>CALXJH010000139.1 GCA_944388555.1 uncultured Clostridia bacterium | reverse complement strand
AGGCGATGCCCGGTTCTAAAACGATACTAAAGATGATTGGACGGTTTTTATAATGCAGGAGCAAAAACGTTATACCATGGAAGAACTGATTGAAATCGTGCGCATTCTGCGCCGGCGCTGTCCGTGGGACAGTGTGCAGACGCATGATAGTTTAAAAGTGTGTTTGCTGGAAGAGTGTTATGAGGTGATGGAAGCGCTCGGCTCGGGCGACGGTGAAAAAATGGCAGACGAAATGGGAGATTTGCTCATGCAGATTTTACTGCATGCGCAGATCGGGCAGGAGGCAGGCGAATATACGCTGGAAGATGTGATATCCGCGCTGGCCAATAAAATGGTGCGGCGGCATCCGGCAATTTTTAGGCAGGACCAGACACCGCAAAGCTGGGAAGAAATCAAGAAAAAGGAGAAGAATCTGTGTACAGAAGCAGAAATTTTAGAAAATATTTCAAAATATTTGCCGGCGCTGCAGCGTAGTCAGAAATTTTCGCAGAAATTGCAAAAATGGGGCAAAGAAGAAAATACACCCGCGCGAAATTTAAAGAAAATAAAAGGAATTGCATCAGAAATAGAGAAAAACGAAGATCCCACCGACGAACAGCTCGGACAGCTTTTATACGCGGCAAGCGCGCTTTGCGGCTATTTTAACCGTTCGCCGGAATTGATTTTAAATAAATTTTTAGAAAATTTTACAAAAACACTTGAAAAATGAAAAAAAATTGGTTATAATGTGTATTGTAAATTTATTCCGGAAAGAGATGCTTAGGTTTAAGCATGGCTTTTATATCCCAATTTGAAAAAAGTAGGAGGTGTGTTGTAAATGAACAAGACAGAACTTATCGCAGCTGTGGCTCAGCAGGCTGAATTGTCTAAAAAGGATGCTGAAAAAGCGCTTAACGCCGTTATTGACGCTGTAAAAGGTGCTTTGGCAAACAATGACAAAGTACAGCTGGTAGGCTTTGGTACATTTGAAGTAAAAACAAGAGCTGCAAGAACAGGTATCAATCCGAGAACAAAGGCAAAGATTGAAATCCCTGCTTCTAAAGCGCCTGTATTCAAAGCTGGTCAGGGCTTTAAAGACGCGATCAAATAAGAATAAAAATATCGCAAAAACAAAAGAGCCGGAACCATCCGGCTCTTTTTATCTTTACAGGAAAGGAACCGCAAATATATGCGCATAGATAAATTTTTGAAAATATCCAGACTCATCAAAAGACGAACCGTTGCAAACGAGGCTTGTGAAAAAGGACGGGTGCTGATTAACGGAAAAATAGCAAAACCGTCATCAGAAGTAAAAAAGGGGGATATTCTTTCCATAACCATGGGGGAAAGAATTTTAAAGGCGGAAGTCATAGACGCGGAAAGCACCCATGTGCCCAAAGAGGACGCACCGCTGATGTATCGGCAGTTTGACGAAAATACAAACGCATAAAATCGTTTTCTTCGCATAGTATGTACAAAAAGGAGGTACAGCTATGGAAGATAAACGAAATCTGCCCCAGAATATCATATTGGAAGACCGTGAGCGTATGAGTGTGTCGGGTGTGCTGGATGTAGAAGAGTTCTGCGAGGACAAAATTCTGTTGGAAACCACCCTTGGTTTTTTAGAGGTGTCGGGCGCGCAGCTTAGAATGAATAAACTTTCGGTGGATACCGGTGAACTGACCATTGAAGGGGAAATCACGAGTGTTGTTTATACCGAGGAAAGCAGTCAGACGAAAGGAAGCTTGTTATCCAGGCTGTTCCGGTGATGCAGGATGGAGATGGAAGTTGCATTTGAAATCCGTGTATTTTTCCTTTGCGGATTATGCGGCGTTGCCTGCGGTATTGTGTATGATTTGTTCCGGATTGCGCGCAGATGCCTGCACGCCGGCGTTACGGCAACCTTTATTTTAGATATTTTGTTCTGGATGGTCTGTGCGTTTCTGACGTTTGGTATGGTTTTTTACGCCAACTACGGACGTATGCGCTGGTATGAGGTGGTAGGTATACTGCTCGGCGGTACGGTTTATTTTGCAAGTGTAAGCCGATTGGTTGTAGACGGCGGCGTATGCGCGGTAGACGCCCTTTGCCGTTTACTAAAAGGCGTCTTAAAACTTGTATTTTTCCCTGTTTTTTTCCTTTTGCGGCTGCTTTTAAAACCTGTTTTGAAAACAAAGCAGAAAATTTCTAAAAAAATAAGGAAAAATAGGTTGACAATGCGGCATTTATGGTTTAAAATAAAAAAAAGAATGGGATTTTATATCCGTTTCTTGCGCAAATAAATACATGGGGTGAAGAAAGTGGCTGTGAAATCCAGAAGGAAGAAAAAACCGGCGTTTAGCAGACTGATTACGTGTTTGCTTTGTGTTGCAATTGTGGCGCTGGTGGTAACTATGTTCAGCCAGCAAACTGCTATGTCGAAGCTTTCAGCCGAAGAAAAAAATATCAATGCGAAAATTCAGGAGCAGCAAGAAGAAAAGGCGCGCCTGGAAAAACAGCTGGAAGATACAAGCGAACTCGAAAGAATTGAACAGATTGCGCGGGAGCAGCTGGGAATGCTAAAACCGGACGAACGTGTGTTTGTCGATTCTTCAAGATAAAAACCTAAGGAGGATTTTGCAGTGATGCAATTGGAAGTTGGAAGTGTTGTATCCGGAAAAATTACCGGGATTACAAATTTCGGTGCATTTGTGCAGTTAGAGGGCGGAAAAGTTGGTTTGGTACATATTTCCGAAATTGCACTGGAATATGTAAAGGATATCAATGAGCACGTTAAAGTCGGCGACGAGGTAAAAGTGAAGGTCGTTTCCATTGCACCCGGCGGCAAAATCAGCTTGTCCATTAAAAAGGTTCTGGAAGAGGAACAAAAAAACAAAGTATCCCGGCCGGCGGATGTGGAAATGTTTACATCCCGGCAGGAAACAGATTTATCTTTTGAAGAAAAAATGAGCCGTTTTAAGCAGGACAGCGATGATAAAATGCTTGCGCTTAAACGGAATTTTGAATCCAAACGCGGTTCGGGCAGAAAGAGAAACTAATTGCATTTAATAATAAGAAGCATGCAGCAGCATGTGGCAGTATTTTTCCGTAAGCTGTTTTTTATTTCCACATTTCAGAAAATACTTCATTGCCTCTGTGAATCAAAAAACCATTTTTACGGCAAATCATGTCGGCTTGCTTTATTCCATTTTTTGTATTGACAAAAATGCAAGGTTTATATATAATAAAAATAATCCAAGAAAAGTTATGAATTATTCTGCATGGAGGGAGGGACGGAAATGAAATTAGGTACAAAAGACCCGATACATCTAAGCGCTGTGTATTACGTAGGGGGGTGTACTTCCTGCGGCAGCTGGTGGGGAAGCGAAAAAGCCTGCTGCAAGTTTTCAAAACTTTATTTCCCGTTGGAGGGAGAAATGGAAATAGAAGCACAGGGCAAAATTTTGATTGGCAAGCCGGGGGATTTGTTCTTGATTCCGGAGGGCATGCCGCACTCGTTCCGATTGACCAGTATGCAGAAATTAAAAAAATACTGGTTTCATTTCAATTTGTTTCCCAATATCCTCAAAACAGCTTTTGAACAGCAGACCGTTCCCATATGTGTGCAGGTAGACCAGCCAAAGAAGGTAAAACGGGCGTTTGAGTATCTGTTGAAGCTTGCGGAAGATACCGGATCACTGCGTGCGAAAATTATGCTGCAAAGCCAAATTTTTAAACTGATTGGTATCTATATGGAACAGGCAGAAAAAAGCGGGGTTGATTTTACAAATCATCAGGAAAATGTTCCTTCACTGGGGTTTGTGGCGCAATATATCATTGACAATATTGAGCGGCCGGTTTCGCTGGAAGAACTGGCGACGCTGGCAAATTTGCATCCGAATTACTTGATCCGGATATTTAAACAGCAGTTTGGCACAACGCCGGTCAAATATTTGAATAATATGCGGCTGGAGCGTATGATTTCGCTGATATGCAATACGGATCTGCCTTTTCAGGAGATTATGCAAAAGACCGGATTTTCCGAACCGGCTTATTTTTCAGGATTTTTTAAACGCGAAACGGGATATTCACCGCGCGAATACCGGCGGTATCACCGACAGTATCAGGCGCCGCCGCCGAATAAAGAATTATAATGGATAACAGACGCGCTTTAAAAAGCACATGCGTCTTAGACTATCGAAAAAGTCGTTATGCTGCAAGCAAGGCGATAAAAATAAAAACAAAAATACGCTTTTTTTCATCATTTTATGCTTTCAAAGAAAATGACGCCGGATTCATCGAGAAACCGGCGTCATTGCTTGCTTTTTCCACAATTGCTCTCTATCGTACCTTTGCGCGCCGATGAAAGCCATTGCGAAAAATGGAGCATCCTTTTTCGTCATCTGCCGGCGCGCCAATCATGTATCGACACGCTGTGACACCCGTTAAAAAACACGGGCGTCTGTTATTCATATAAAGAAAGGATTAGGCTAAGTCTTTTGGAGATTTATTGTCTAAAATAAGCGGAAGAAGCTCAAAGTCGTAGGCAATTTCAGCGTCGCCCATCAGACGGAACGCTTCATCGACCAGCGGTCCGCAGGAACCCGACCCGGTGCCGCTCACCTTATAATCAATCCGAAGGTATGTTTCGTCCTGCTTTTCTAAGTCCCAGGTATGGTCTGCGTCTATCAGATTTTCGGTGCTGTAATGGGAAACCGCAAATTCAAAATGCTGTGTATCTTTTGCGCGTACCAAAAGGCCTCTGCCCAGTGCGTCGGTTACGCACACCCATTTTACATCCGATTTATTTCCGAAATCCTGCGGACGGATATACGGCACATATTCCGCATCGACGGTTGTTTTGTAATGACCGACCGAAACGTGATGACACATATCAACCGTATTTTCATACGGGCCTTTTCCGTAATATTCCACAGCTTCACTGCCGCCGGCAAGCACGAAGTCCATGCCAAAGCGCGGAAGGAAATGCTTATAGCTGCACTTGCCCTTGACAGATACGTCGATTACGCCGCTTGGCTGTATGGTGTAGACGGTTTCATACTGCACAAAAGGCGCGAGGGACGGACAGCTCACCATTTGTTTTGCGCAAATTACAATATTTTGTCCGTCCTGTTTCCAGCTGCATTCTGTGGTTTTAACCTGATTATGACGGAATACGCTGATAAGTGACTGCGGCAAATACCATTTATTCCACATAGGACGGTAATTGTCAATTTCGGCGCGTGCAACCGAGAATTTGGTACGGTCTGCCAAAATATCCGCGCCGCCTACCGAAAGCACATCAAACGCACCATAGATTTTATTAAATAAGTAAACAAAATGAAAACCGCGGATTTGTAAAAATTCGTTGTCTTCAAATTCCGCACGAAGTTTGCCGCGATTCGGCGCAAGCGCCGGCTTCTTTACGGGAACGGGAAGGGCAAACTGTGTAAATCCGGTTTCATATCCGGCTTTTTCCCAAAGCGTATCAAAAGTAGTTGTGGTACGGAAGGTGATATGACAGCCGTGCTTACAGCTTTCCGGCAGACCGGAAAGATCAATGTCTATATCCAGTGCACCGTGCGGCGCAATGTCGTAAAGCGGCAGTGCTTTTCTTTCCAGCGTATCGCCGTCTTTTTCTATTTCATACGTGATCTGATATAAATTGGCGTTGGTAAAATCAAAACGATTGCGGATGCGGAATTTACCTTTTGCGGCGTCTATTTCTTCAACATACACATTCTGATACACCGCTTTTGTTTCCAATGCGCCGGAAGAAAAGGTGCGGTCGGGGCGTACCAGACCGTCATTACAGAAATTGCCCGCATTGTTGACTTCTCCGCAGTCACCGCCGTAGCCATAGGCTTTGTTGCCGTCTTCATCCTCTAAAACGACCGTATGGTCGCACCATTCCCAGATACATCCGCCGATACATCTGGGATATTGATAAAATACATCCCAGTACTGCTTAATATCGCCCGGTCCGAAGCCCATGGCATGCGCGTATTCGCACAGGAAGAAGGGGCGTGTTTCTTTTAATGTGTTTTCTCCTTCTGCCGCACAGTCTTTGGGGTTCATGTACATGTAACTGATGATATCAAATTCCTTGGCGTGCTGTTCCTGTACTTCGCTTTGCAGACGATGCCGGTTGGAATTTTCGTAATGGACAAGACGTGTAGGGTCTTTTTGTTTAAAATATTCATACATAGCGACGTGGTTATCCCCGTAATCCGATTCGTTGCCCATGGACCAGATGATTACGCAAGGTGCGTTTTTATCCCGCTCAAATAGTTTTTCCCCGCGGTTGAGATAGGCATTTTTCCATTCGGGCATCTGAGACGGATGATTTGGATTGTAGGCATGAAAACCGTCGAATACGTATATAAAGCCATGACATTCCAGGTCGGCTTCGTCAATGACATAAAAACCGTACTCGCTGCAGAGATTCAAAAATTCCGGCGTATTGGGATAGTGCGAAGTTCGGATGGCATTGATGTTCAGACGCTTCATCTGCTCCAAATCATGCCGGATATCGGCAATCGGGGTCACGTGGCCGAGCACAGGGTGTGAGTCATGGCGGTTCACACCTTTGATTTTCACTGCCACACCATTTATGAGAAGCGCACAGTCCGCTCCGATTTCTACCGTACGGAATCCGATTTTCTGCGCGATATATTCGCCGTTGCAGTGAAATACCAGCGTATATAAATACGGATGTTCTGCATTCCAGCTTGTAATCTCCGGCAGTACAGCGTGATAGGTTTTATTTTCGGTTGTTACCTTGCCGCTGTGCACCAGGTTTCCGGCCGCGTCCAGCAGAGAAATTGTGCAGTCTGCGCCTGTTCCCTGAAAGGTAAAGTCAATGTCCAAAACGCCGTCTTTATATTGATTTTCCAGTCCTGCACGGACAAAGAAATCTTCCAGACGCACCGTTTCACGCGCGGTCAGATACACATCCCGGAATATACCCGAAAGACGGTAAAAATCCTGATCCTCCAGATAGGTGCCGTCGCTCCATTTTAAAACCGGTACACGAATGTTGTTTCTGCCCGGCTTTAAGTAAGCGGTAATGTTAAATACCGAAGGAGAGTGCGGTACTTTGGAAAAGCCCACTTCCTTGCCGTTTACAAAGAGGTAGTAAAAAGAGTTTACGCCCTCAAAAGTTACAAATATATCCCGGCCTTCCCAATCTTCCGGCAGGAAAAAATCGGTTGCGTACACGCCGCAGGGATTGTCGTCCGGAACAAAGGGCGGGGTTACGGGAATGGGATATTCTACATTAGAATACTGCGGAATATCATAACCGTACATCTGCCAGTTGGAGGGAACGGGCAGTACATCCCAGTCATCAGTCGAGATGGTTCCGATATCTTCCGGCAGATCGGCAAACCGATCATAATAAGTAAAGTCCCAGTTTCCGTTAAGCAGGAGGTAGCGGTCAGAGTAGCTTTTATTGTTCTGCACCGCGTCTTGCTGGTTGGAATAGGGAATGTAATAGCTTTTTGTTTTTTCAGTATTCCGGCTTTGTATTTCCGGATTTTCAAAATCTTTTCTTTGCATGATTACACCGCCTTCTGTTTTTTTCCCATTATAATATAAAAAGAATCGTTTGTAAATAGAATAAGCAGAATATTTTTTGCATTTTGGCGTTTTGGCAAAAGTTCCGCAGCGGAATGAAAAAAGTTTAAAAAATGACTTGATTTTTTTAAAATTTAGTATATAATATATAAGATAAAACAGGTATGTAGAAAGGAGAGGCATGTATGTATTATCACAGTACAAGAGATGCGTCTGTTAAGATGGTGTCCTGTGAAGCGATTATTAAAGGCTTAGCGCCGGACGGCGGCCTTTTCGTGCCGGATGAAATACCTTCCCTTTCGGAAGAAGAAATGGCTTCGCTTGTAGATAAGACTTATACAGAAAGAGCCATATTGATTTTAGGAAAGTTTTTGACTGATTATACGGAAAAAGAAATAACAGACTGTGTTCTGAAAGCTTATACAAAGGAAAAGTTCGGAACCAATACCATCGCGCCGGTTTACAAACTGGGGAAAAGTGAATATATTTTAGAACTTTGGCATGGTCCGACCTGCGCTTTTAAGGATATGGCACTGCAGATTTTGCCGCATCTTCTGGTAACCGCTGTGCGCAAAACCGGATTGAAAAAAGAAATCGTAATTTTGGTTGCAACTTCGGGGGATACCGGGAAAGCGGCGCTGGAAGGATTCGCAGACGTTGCGGGTACACGCATCAGCGTATTTTATCCCAGCGAAGGCGTTTCTAAAATCCAGAAGCTGCAGATGGTTACGCAAAAAGGAAATAATGTAAACGTAACGGGGGTAAACGGCAATTTTGACGACGCGCAAACCGGCGTAAAACAGATTTTTACCGACGCTGAATTTGCAAGACTTGCCGCAAATCATAATTTTATGCTGTCCTCTGCCAATTCCATCAACTGGGGCAGACTGGTGCCGCAGATTGTGTATTATTGGTCCGCTTACGCGGAAATGTGCAAAGCGGGAGAACTGACGCTGGGCGAACCTGTCAATATTGTAGTGCCGACCGGTAATTTCGGAAATATTCTGGCGGCGTATTACGCGTCGCGCATGGGACTGCCGGTGCATAAATTTATCTGCGCGTCTAACGAAAACAACGTGCTGACCGAATTTATTCAGACGGGTGTGTATGATAAAAACAGAGATTTTCACTGCACCATTTCTCCCTCAATGGATATTCTTATTTCCAGCAACTTAGAACGCCTTTTGCATCATGCGTCGGGAGAAAACGCGGAAGAAACAGCGGCGTATATGCGTGCGCTTTCTGAAACGGGACGGTATACTGTATCCGATTCAATCAAACAGTTTTTAAACCGGCATTTCAGCGCAGGGTACGCAACAGACGCGGAAACAAAAGAAACCATCTGCCGCGTGTTTGAGCAGGATGGCTATATTATGGATACCCATACAGCTGTAGCGGAAGCGGTTTACAGCAAATATAAAGCCCAGACCGGCGACGCAGATACAAAAACCATTATTGCGTCTACCGCAAGCCCGTTTAAATTCAGCGGCAGTGTAATGGAAGCCTTGGAAAAAGACGATAACGCCGTATTCGGCAAGGATGAATTTTCGGTGCTGGAAGCGCTGAGTGACCGCTGCGGACTTAAAATTCCTGCATCGCTTGCAAATCTCAAAACAGAGACTATATTGTTTGACGTAACCTGCGAAAAAGACGATATGGAACAGGTGGTAAAAGATTTTCTCAGACTGTAGGGCAAAATTCGGAAAGGAGCGGTGCGGTTGGCGGTTTTCGCATTATCAGATTTACATCTGACGTTTCAGGTGGAAAAACCGATGGATATTTTCGGCACCGGCTGGCAGGATTATGTACAGCGCATTTCTGAAAATTGGAGGCAGACCATCACGCCGCAGGACGCGGTATGTATTCCCGGAGATGTGTCCTGGGCGACCTATTTGGATCAGGCAAAAGAGGATTTTGCATTTATTGACGCCCTGCCGGGAATAAAATATATTTCAAAAGGGAACCATGATTACTGGTGGGAAACGGTTACCAAAATGAATGCGTTTTTGCGTGAAAACGGCTTTGACAGTATACGATTTGTCCATAACAGTGCATTTGAAGCCGGAGAGTTTGTGGTGTGTGCAGCCAAAGGCTTTGATCGCGACACAAGTCAGCGATTAAAAGACCGTGAATGTATACGCCTGGAAAATTCCCTGCAGGCAGGCAAGCGTCTTTCGCCTGAAAAACCGGTGCTTGTTATGCTGCATTATCCGCCCTTTTATAAAAACGGCGAGGAAATTACCGAATTGACTTCCTTGTTTTCTGCGTATGGAGTGCACACCTGCGTTTACGGGCATATCCATAATGACGGACATGGTTGTCCGGTGCGGGAAAAAAGAAACGGTATTTGGTATAAGCTGGTTTCCTGCGACCGCGTGGGTTTTTTGCCGGTAAGGGTTGCATTGGAATAAAAGTTATGGTATAATATCCGCTGAAAGCAGTTCGTAGAAAGGCTGTGGCGGCGCAGACGCTTGTGCAAAGCAGGCCAGGGGAATTTACGGCATCGCAAAATGCCCTTGCAAGCAAGCA
>CALXJH010000138.1 GCA_944388555.1 uncultured Clostridia bacterium | reverse complement strand
AATTACAAATGTAACCACAGCTTTCAGTAAATTACAGGATAGTGCCGCTCAAGGCGATTGGAGCATGTTTGGCGTAGCAATGGAAGAGCTTGAAACTGCAATAACTGCGCTTTCTGGGCAAGAATCTCAAAATGAAGAAAATATAATGTCTGAAACACAATAAAAACTATTGACAAATCGATTTTCATATTGTATAATAAGCTGTAAAGTAAATTGCTTTACAGCTTGTTTTTTGAGGTGAGTAAAAATGGATTCATTTTTAGAGCTATCTTTATTATTTGATTATTATGGCAATTTACTTACCCAAATGCAGCAGAATATTTGCAAAATGTATTATAACCAAAATCTTTCGCTTACCGAAATTTCAGAAGACTTGGGTATTACCAAACAAGGTGTTCGTGATGCTTTAAAAAAAGCGGAAAGTTTGTTATATAAATATGAATCTGCGCTGAATCTTAAGGCGAAGAATGATAAAATTACAGATCTTGTGCAGAAAATCGAAACTTTGATTGACAGAACATCCATTGATTTGCCTCAAAAAGAAAAAATAATAGAACTTACAGAGCAAATCAATAGCTTGATTTAACAACAAGGAGGGAAGTAGATGGCGTTTGAAAACTTAGCCGATAAATTGGGAGAAGTCTTTAAAAAGTTAAAAGGCAAAGGAAAAGTATCGGAAGCGGATGTACAGGAAGCCATGCGTATGGTGCGTCGGGCGCTTCTGGAAGCAGATGTTAATTTTAAAGTTGTTAAAGATTTTGTAAATAAAGTGTCTGAAAAAGCTGTCGGAAGCCAAGTTTTGGAAAGTTTAACACCCGGTCAGCAAGTAATCAAGATTGTTAATGAAGAATTAACAGAACTAATGGGTAAAGAAGCGCATAAACCGGAAATTGCGCCGAAACCTCCCACCGTTTATATGCTGATGGGCTTGCAGGGCGCCGGTAAAACAACTACTTGTGCAAAAATTGCAAAGTATTTTAAAAAACAAGGCAAAAAACCGCTGTTGGTTGCCTGCGATATATATCGACCGGCTGCTATCCAGCAATTGCAGGTCGTGGGTGCACAGGTAGGTGCAGAAGTTTTTACACTTTCTAATGAAACGCCCGTACAGCTTTCCAAGCAATCTATAGATTATGCAAAAGATAATGGGAATGACTTGGTTATTTTGGATACAGCAGGGCGCCTGCATATTGACGAAGCTTTAATGACCGAGCTGAAAGATATTAAATCTGAAACGGCACCAACCGAATTATTCCTG
The DNA here is from genome assembly GCA_944388555.1 of uncultured Clostridia bacterium. Taxonomy (GTDB): domain Bacteria; phylum Bacillota; class Clostridia; order RGIG6154; family RGIG6154; genus RGIG6154. The sequence continues at coordinate 5,749 of CALXJH010000138.1, read as the reverse complement.
ACATTAGACTCCATGACAGGACAAGACGCCGTAAATGTCGCCAAAGAGTTTGATGAGCAAATTGGTATAACGGGGGCGATTCTTACAAAGTTAGACGGGGATACGCGAGGCGGTGCTGCACTTTCAATAAAAGCTGTAGTCGGTAAACCTATCGTGTTTTCCTGCATGGGGGAGAAACTCGATGACATTGAATTGTTTTACCCTGATCGCATGGCATCCAGAATTTTGGGCATGGGTGATGTGCTGACTTTGATTGATAAAGCACAAAGCGCTTTTGATGAAAAACAGGCAGCTGAATTGGAGAAAAAGCTGCGCCAAAATACATTCGATTTAAATGACTTTTTAAATCAAATGGAACAGATGAAAAGCATGGGGCCTTTGGACCAGCTGATGGGAATGATGCCTGGTATGAATAAAGCGGCGCTGAAAGGCGCTTCTATTGATGAAAAACAGTTGGCGAGAACCGAAGCAATTATAAAATCTATGACTATGCGGGAAAGAGAAAGACCAGATACCATTGATTTTAGCCGCAGGAAGCGCATTGCGGCAGGTTCCGGAACCTCTGTTTCACAGGTCAATGCACTTTTAAAGCAATTTGAGCAGATGCAAAAGATGTTTAAACAGTTTTCAAACCCGAAACAGATGAAAAAGTTAAAGGGTTTAAAATTTCCGTTTTAACGGACGATAAATAATTTTATAATATTTTAGGAGGAATTTAAAATGGCAGTAAAAATCAGATTAAGAAGAATGGGTTCTAAAAAGGCACCTTTTTACAGAGTAGTAGTTGCGGATTCTAGATATCCAAGAGATGGAAGATTCATCGAAGAAATTGGAACATACAATCCGCTTACGGATCCTGCAACCATTAAAATTGATGCAGAAAAAGCACAGAAATGGTTAGGAAATGGTGCACAGCCTACAGACACAGTTAAAGATTTGCTGAAAAAAGCGGATATCACAAAATAAGGAGTGATAAGAATGAAAGAACTTCTTACAGAAATCGCCAAATCACTTGTAGACAACCCCGATGAAGTTCAGGTTACAGTTGTTGAAAAAGAACATCTGACAGTTCTCCAACTTTCAGTTGCTAAAGCGGATATGGGCAAAGTAATTGGTAAAAAAGGGAAGATTGCGCAAGCAATAAGAACCGTTATAAAAGCAGCATCCGTACCTGGTGATAAAAAAGTTGTCGTTGATATTTTATGAGTAAAATAGAAATTGGAAAGATTGTAAATACCCATGGATTAAGGGGCTGTCTTAAAGTTCAGCCTTGGACAGACTATCCCGAAGTTTTTGAGGAAATACAAACGGTTTTTTTAAACGGGAACCAACATACAATTCAATCTGTTTCATACCAGAAAAACAGTATTTTACTTGTTTTAAGTGAGATTGATACTGTAGAAAAAGCAGCAAAACTAAAAAATACAGTTCTGCTCTGTGAACGAGAAGCGTTGGGCGACTTACCGCAGCAAACGTATTATATTGTTGACTTAATTGGTTGTAAAGTTTACGAAGATGAAACAGAACTTGGAATTCTATCAGACGTCATTGCAACGGGTGGTGCAGATTTATATGAGATTCAAAGAAATGATGATAAACCGCTGTATTTGCCGGCTGTTAAGGAAAACATTTTATGCATTGATATACCTACAAAAACGATCCATGTTAAACTTCCGGAAGGATTGTTGGACTTATGATGAAATTTGATATATTGACATTGTTCCCGGAAATGTTTCCGCCAGTTTTAGAAACAAGTATTTTAGGAAGAGCAGCGAAAAAAAAGCTGCTCTCTTTTTCCTATACAAATATACGTGACTATAGTAAAGATAAGCATAAGAAAGTAGATGATTATCCATATGGCGGCGGTTGTGGTATGATTATGCAGCCACAGCCCATATTGGATGCCTATAACGCTATAACTAAAGATACACATAAAAAGCCTCTGACTATTTTTTTATCACCGCGCGGAAAGGTTTTTAATCAGGAAATTGCCAAGGAAATGGCAGAATTTGATCATATTGTTTTAATTTGCGGACATTATGAAGGAATTGACCAGCGAATCATCGAAGAAATCGGTGATTTTGAATTGTCAATCGGTGATTTTGTTTTAACTGGCGGCGAATTAGGCGCTATGATTGTTTGCGACGCAGTTGCACGTTTAGTTCCCGGTGTCCTTTCAGAGGAAAGCAGCTATACAGGCGAATCCCATTTTAACGGTTTGCTTGAATATCCGCAGTATACAAGACCGCCGGTTTTTAACAACATCCCGGTTCCGGATGTATTGCTTAGCGGCCATGCGGAAAATATTAAAAAGTGGCGTATAGAGCAGTCTTTGAATCTGACAGAAGGTGTTCGGCCGGATCTTTTTAAAAAGCAAGCGCAGCTGCCGTTTTGCGTGAGACATGCTAATGATACTAAGATACCTTTTGTGTTTTGTGCATACGGAAACGAAAACACTAAAGAAATATTGTATAAAACACGCCGCAACATCATTTCAAAGCTGCAGAAAAAAGGATTTTATCCAAAGGAATATAAATCTGTTTTAACAAATGTGCGTGCTTTATCAGATCTAATTCGTAACGCAGAGATACCGGTTGTTATTTTAACATTGGAAGACGAGCCATTATCAACTATGACATTTTCATCACCTGTTTGTATTATTGGTCATCATGAGGATGTCAATTCGATTTATCCGTATAAGCTCGATCAGGACAAACATAAAGAAGATTTGAACACGCAGATTTTGCATTTTTTATCTATTATTCATACAATAGAAAAATATGGAAAACAATATAAAAAATGAAAAAAACACTTGATTTTTAAAGATGATCGTGTTATAATATACAAGTTAAAAGGATGGTCCTCTTGGGGAAGTGCCAAAACCGCCAATGAACATCTGTAAAGAGAGGAGGAACAAACGAATGAACGTATTGGATAACATCGTAAAAGATCAAATCAGAACTGATTTACCGAAACTTGTTATTGGTGATACTGTTAAAGTTCATCTTAAGGTTAAAGAAGGTTCAAGGGAAAGAATTCAGGTTTTTGAAGGTACAATTATTGCAAAGAAGCATGGTGGTATTTCCGAAACATTTACTGTAAGAAGAATTTCTTATGGTGTTGGCGTTGAAAAAGTTTTCCCAGTAAATTCTCCTAATATCGACAAGATTGAAATTGTGAGAAAAGGTAAAGTTAGAAGAGCAAAGCTTTATTATCTGAGAGACAGAGTTGGTAAGGCTGCCAAAGTAAAAGAAAAAATCTAACTGTAAAAGATTAGCCAGGCATCTGTTTTCCGGTGTCTGGCTTTATGTTTTTGCTTCAAAAGGAGGATATTTATAAATGGAGAATAATCAGATGGTACCTACGCAGCCTCAGGACGATTCAAAACAAGGTAAAAGTTTAGGACGTGAGATTTTGGAATGGATTGTAACCATTTTAGTGGCATTTGTCATAGCAATGCTTATAAAATCCTTTGTATTTACCATTGCATTAGTGGATGGAAACTCTATGCTGCCTACATTGCATAATGGCGATCGTTTGGTTGTTTGGCGGCTTGGGTATGAAGCTGAACGCGGAGATATTATCGTATTGCAGCAGGAAGGGAAAAAACCATATATTAAGAGAGTGATCGGTGTTGCGGGCGATATTGTAGATATCGATTTTACTACGCATACTGTTACAGTAAACGGAGAAGTGTTGAAAGAAGACTATATATTAGAGCCCACAGCACGTAGCGGTGATATGATTTTCCCGCTTCAAGTCCAAGAAAACTGTGTGTTTGTATTAGGGGATAACCGTAATAACAGCAGTGACAGCCGATTTACAAGTGTAGGGCAGGTAAAGGAAGAAGATATAATGGGTAAAGCAACGTTGCGCCTCTTTCCTTTTACATCTTTCGGCTCTGTATATAAAGATTAATTTTTTTAAGAATAAATTGAATTTGGATAAACGATTGCAAAGCAGAATCAGGTCGGATTTTAAATTCAGTTAAGATAGAAAGTATTTATGGAATTATTTAAAAACGAAACATCTGAAAGCTAGTTAAAACTATCTGTTTCATGCTTGGATACGATTTATTGAACCGCTCCCGCAAATCTTTATAAATAAAGGTTTTTAAAGAAAATAGATAATGCACATTTTATGAAAAGAATGTTTTTATATGTTTTATATGAAAGTAGAAAAGAGGCAAAATTTTAGCACCTTCTCGCGCGCTTTAAAAGCATCACCACACTTATTTTCTCTATCTTTGTTTAAATTTTGTGTAAGCAAATACTGACATAAAGTATAAAATGGTAATAATAGCAAAATTGTAAAAGATATTGGATAAAAAAAGTGGATAAGATGAATTTAACAAATAATTTATTTCAGGCAAGGAAAAAGGTAGGGTTATCACAAGAGGCAGTTGCCGAAAAATTAGGTGTAAGCAGGCAGACTATTTCAAAGCGGGAAACGGACAAAAAACTCACAAAATTATATAATTTATGACTTGACGAATCAATTCACTTTGATGTGAATCAAAAGGAAATAGAAGAAGTAAACGTTAGAAAATCTGCAAGTGAAATAAGAAGATTATTGATCGATTTAGACTAAGAATATGGCTACAGTGAATTGGATGCAATGTTAGTTTTAAAAGATATTTTAGGACATGAGTACACGGATAACAATCATTAACGCAAATTTCAATTTATAAAATAGATGAAAATCTATTCTTTTTTTGAGTAAAATGTTGAAATAATGATTTACGCTATGTGACCATGTAAAACAAGAATATAATTGATTATGTAATTCTTCGACCTCATAAGAATAATTCAATATTTGTCTTAATAAAGAAAGACATTATATAGTTTAATTATTTGGTTTGAAATCAAAAAGGAAGTGTTTCTAATGAATGATAATAAAACTAACATTAACTGGTTCCCGGGACATATGAAAAAAACAGAAAGGCAGATTGAAGAAGATATAAAGCTTGTGGATATCGTGTATGAGTTGCTGGACGCAAGAATTCCTTTTTCCAGTAAAAATCCGGATATTGACCATTTGGTAAGCAAAAAACCACGGATTGTATTATTAAACAAGTCTGATTTGGCGGATCCAGATGCAACCGAGCAGTGGATTGCTTATTATAAATCGAACAACATTCCTGTAATTCCCATTTGTTCACAGACCGGCGCGGGCATTCAGCAGCTAAAGCAATTAACACAAAAAATCCTCCAGGAAAAATTTAAGCAGCAGAGGGAAAAAGGAATAGTTGGGAATATCGTCAAAGCTTTGGTTGTAGGTGTGCCGAACGTTGGAAAATCTTCTTTTATCAATAAGATTGCCAAAAGAAACAGTACCAAAACTGGAGATCGGCCTGGTGTAACACGTGGAAAGCAATGGATAACGGTTGATAATTCTTTACAGCTTTTAGATACGCCGGGAATATTATGGCCTAAATTTGAAAATGAGCAAATTGCATATCATCTTGCGTTTACGGGTGCGATAAAAGATGAGATTTTAGATGTTGAAACATTAGGTGCTTTATTGTGCGATTATTTACAGGCGCATTACCAAACATTTCTTGAAGTGCGGTATAAGTTAAACATAGAAAAATGCGATGGTTATGCTTTATTAGAAGAAATAGGAAAAAAGCGCGGATGTATTGTAAGCGGCGGTGAAATTGATTTAAGGAAAGCGGCAATACTTCTTTTAGACGAATTTAGAGCTGGAAAAATCGGTCGAATCACACTGGAACTTCCGGATAATGATT
>CALXJH010000137.1 GCA_944388555.1 uncultured Clostridia bacterium | reverse complement strand
AAACAGCCGGCTATTTTTTTTTTTTTTTTGGCACCGCCTTTACGCAAGCTTTTTTATCCCCTCTACATCTTTTAAACGATTCACGCCGCGTTTATATTCCACCAATCCATCTGCGGCAAAGCGTTTGAGCATTCTGGCAACCACCTCTCTGGCAGAGCTGGTATGCTGTGCGATCTGCTCATGCGTCATTTTTATATCGCGGCTGCCTGTCCGCTCGTATTCATTTAGCAAAAACGAGGAAAGCCGCCGGTCGAATCCCATAAACAAAATTTGCTGCATCGTCCACATGACGGATGAAAAGCGGTCGACAAGCAATTCATACATATAGCAGCGCGCATAAATATTTTGCTCGGTAAGCAGTGAAAATGCACCTGCGTCAAGTATGAGCACACGGCAATCTTCCTGTGCAATCATTTGTGTTTCAAATGTTATCTGCGCAATCGCGCAAGCCGCCGATAAAACACAGGTATCTCCGCTGTACAGACGAAACAGTGTAATTTCTCTTCCCTCATCTGACAAAATATAGGTTCGGATTTCTCCCTTCAGTATCCATATCATACCTAAGCATTCATTTTCTCCGCCGTGGATTATTTGACCTTTTTTATATAATTTTATATTCGACCTTTTTTTAAACAGTTGTTTCTGGTCTTCTGTAAGCTGCTGCCAATACGGCAGTTTTTCAAAATCAAGCTGCTCCATTTATATGTGTCCTCTCTTGTTTAAGAGTGCCTCTCTTTCTTTTTGGTTTGCGCTTGCACATCAGAACACAAGCTCCAGCGTTTTTTCAATTTGCCGCTCCGAAAAATGCACTTTGTTTTCCCGGCATGTGAAATTTACTTCTTTCCCGTCTATCTTTACTTGCTGTATATTTTTTGCCGCTATCCCGAACGCAGACAGGCACAGACTGCCTTCCGCAACCCAAAGTTTTGCGCTTTGATCGCGCAATTCAAACTGTCCCCAAGCGGTTTCTAAGCTCCAGAAGCATTTAAACGGCGTAGTCTGTACTCTGGGATAAAATCCAATCCATTTATGCGGTAAATCAAAAGCAAATCCGCTAAGAATTGGAATGAGCGCAAAGCTTGCCATGGATCTTGCATAATTGCTGCCGCATTCTATTTCATTCCATGGATTTCTTTTTTCTCCGTCATATCTGTCCCGCACGGCTTTTACTACCCGCAACGCGTCTTTTACTTTTCCATGCGCAGCAAGCAATCCGGCAAAAGCATATTCAAATCCCGTCATTGTCTCTTCGCAATACGGCACAGGAATCGCAGGTTTTTGCACCTCCGGCGGATAAGCACAAATAATCGTCCCGCTTTCATCATTGACTGAAAAAACTCGCCAAGGGTTTGCAAACGCCCGCATAACTGGTTTGAAATTCAACTGCATCATACTGCATAATGCTTTTGTTATTTTTTCTTCGTCAAATAAATTCCCAAGCCCTAATATATCCGCATGCCATTGCCCAAGCATCTGGTCAATTTCCGAGCCATTCTGGATTTGATATTTTATTTGCTCTTTTTCGTAATCCCAGTACATATCAACAGCGTTAAAATGTTCGAGTATATTTTTGTTTTTTAAGTCCACCTGCTGTATAAAATAGGCTCCGTTAAACAATTTTTCGTTTAGGAATTTTCGGCCTTTTGCATAAATCTTCGCATAAAGATCCTCTTTTTCTGTATCCTGAACCGCTTTTGCCATCTCGCAGGCCGCCTTCAGCGCCGCAAGATACATGCTTTCCAGCCACGAAGACGGACCGAACAATTCCATATCAAGTGTATGATGCTGTCTTCCTTCCAATACACCGTTTTGGTCCGCGTCCCATTCGTCGGGGTTTTCTGTACTCCAGGCATATTCCAAAATTTTGGTTATATTCGCCCAATTGTTTTTTAGCCAAAAATCATCGCCTGAAAGTTTCCATTCGCGGTACATTTTAATTATAATCCCCATTTGCCCGTCCACGCAAGCTCTATAATCGCCAGGATCTCTGCCGTATGGAAGTTTTAAGCGAAATACCGTTTTGCCACTATCCATTTGCCCATATTTCAGCTCGGCGTTTCGGATTGTTCTCTCTAATTTCGGAAATAAAAAGCAAAGTGCGTACGCATAGTTCCATACGTGCTGACATGTCCCCTCACAGGAACCGGACTGTTGATGTACCCCTTCCCAACCGTAAAAGGAACCGTCTTGTAAACGCAGTACCGTCGGAGATTTCAAAACGGCCAAATTGGAAGAAGCGGCATCTATGACTGCGGGATCGAGTGTAGATGCAAATAATATTTGCTTAAAACGTTTGGTTCTGGCATACAGATCGTTCCAATTTCTAAGTGCGTATTTCGCAGATTGGATGGAATTTTCAAACAAAACCGCGTAGTAATTTTTCCAGGTCACGTCCTTTCCGTCCGCATCCTGATACGGTGACCAGTAATTGTAACAGTTGGGAATATTCCAGGTCAGCACAAATCTGACTTTTCCGGAAGCATGCGGTGCGATTTTTATTTTTGCCGCAAGACTGCCTATATCTTTGCTGCCGTTGTCTGCATAGACTCTGTCTTTTAGCTCTTCATCTGAAGTTAAATCGTTCCAGAAAGAAACCACAGGGTCTTTCCACCCGCCGCGGTACCAATACGTTTGATATGCAACGTCGGTGCAGTCGGTTGCAACCGTCAGATCGCCATAGTTCTTGTCTGTTTGATCTGCGCCGGCATTCCATGCGGTCAGTGTTTTGATTCCCGCGGTATCGGCAACTGTATTTTTAGATACATCAAATGGATTTTGCAGTGAAAATACCACTTCATAATCTGTTTCTATACCACTTTCATTACAAATTTCTATCTCAAAAAAAGCGCCCGGTATACTTGAATTTTTATCATCCAGCGGTATAAATGGATTAAACGCCGTCATATGCACCCGCGCCGGAAAATCCGGATCAGAAAAGCAAAGTTTTGCGACAGGGAACTGTCCGTCAAAGGTTAAATTTTTAAAATGCGGGAATCCGCAAAGTGATTCTGCCTCCGGCCCGTATCCATAGCCGGTAAATTCTTTTGCCAGATATCTGCCAATCCATTCTTTGTTTATATCTCCGTTTAATATTCTGGCATTTACGGTTTTGCCTTGTCTGGCTCTGATTGCGATATTTGTGTACCCGTTTCTCGTTCCTTTTGCCGGGCGATTGAAAATTTCCCAATCCACCAGCCGGCCGTCCCCGCCTAATCCTATACAGCCGCTTCCTATACCACCCAGCGGAAAAGAAATCTCTTTCAAGTGTTTTCCCTTATATCTCATCCACTTTCCCTCTTTCTATAAAAACGCAGTTTTTCGCGTGATTGCACAATCTGCCAACAGTTCCGTATCTATTTCTGTAAATCAATGGCTTGTGCGATATATTAAGCATAACACAGGAATCTTTTAAAGTCAATACAGCCCGGAAATTGGCCTGAACGTTGTTTAAAATGCATCTGCTCTGTGCCGAATCCAGCGCCTGTGTCCAAAATTGCATTTTTTCCTGCGCATAAAATAAAAAATCCGGCGGCGTTGCCGTTACCGGATTTTTATTTATAAACAGAATATGCAAAGAATATGCTGTCACGCTATCTTTCCCAAACGGCTTTGACACAATACTCTTCCAGCAGTGTTCTGTAAATTTTATAATCCTGCATGGAAACCGAAGGCGGCGTTTGATGGTCAACAGAGGGTAAATATCCGCCCTGCTTCATGGCCGGCAAAATACGTTCAAACTCTGCACGTATCGCCGCTTCCCCTTTCCACATAACCATTTTGTCATAGCCGCCCATCAAAACGAACGCGGGGTAATCTTTTTTGATTTGTACCAGGTCAACGCCTGCCTGTCTTTCTAAAGGAAAAACGCCGTCCACGCCTGCTCGTATAAGCCAGGGCACCATATCAGTTACAAGTCCGTCTGTATCCACCATCACGCGAATGCCGTTTTGCTTTATAAAAGGAATGACCTTTTGATAATAAGGAAGCAAAAAGGTATCAAACAGCTTTTCTGAGAGCATAGGCCCCAGGTTGTAAGACATATCCTCCGCAAAATCAATGACATCCGGCTTTAATATGCAGAAAAGCTCCTGTAGTCCTTGCAGATAATAATCCGCCAAATCTGCGTTAATCTGGTGCATAAGTTCGGGCTGGTCGTAAAAGGCAAACAAATGCGCTTCTATGCCAAAATACCGTCTTGGAAACCAAAAAAATCCATCTAACCAAAGGCGCACCGCCACCTCTCTTTTTTTGACTCTCCGCAACTGCCTTTGCTTCGTTTAAGGCTCTGTCAAGCGCCTGCCTTGTAAAAATTTTATCTTTGATTTCTTCATAGGGAACGTTCGTATGCTCCGGCGGCAAGTCAGGCATGATGGAGATCAAAGGAAAGGAATCTAAATTCCAATATGCCGTAATTTTTTCCTGTCCCATATTTTCCGGCAATCCTTCTTTTTCCCACCTTTCCACCGTTTCGCTCCACCAAGGCGCCCACTCCACCAATGGCAGGCGGTCTTGGGGCATTTGATTGTTTAACACCTTTACAATTCTTGAGCGAATTGTTTCCATTTTTATCCCCCTTTTATTCTTTAACATAGAACCCAATTCTTGTTATTCCGCCATTTTAATAACAATTCTTACGTTTCTTTATTTACAGAAAACATTCGGTAAAGCATAAAATGACATATAAAGCACGTCAAAAAACAAAAGCGCTCAACATGCGTTCCGCGTTCCGCCTTCTGCGTTATACACTTTTTAGAGTCCAGGCTGCTGCACCGATTACATATTCCGCCGTTGCTTCATCTGTTTCATATTCATCTTCATAACTGTTTTCTGCCACATTACCATGTAACTTCAATAATAATGGGTTCTTTTTCATAGTCATCCACCGGTATATCAAAAATATGCAAATACATCTGTTTTGTTTTTTCATCATCCGGATTTAAAAATTCCGGCATGTACTCGACGCAAAACGGCAGCGACTTGCCTGTATTTACAAAAACGACTGCTTGCGGGATATTTGGAAACTGTTTGATCGCCACGCCGGACGCGTTCATTCCGTCATAAAAATGGAAATAGGTTTTGTTGTCCTTTTTGGTTCGTGCGCAGGAATATTTCATGTTTCCATAATCAAACGTATCTGCTTGACAAAACTCTAAAGTGTGCTTCACTCGGTTATACCAATTGCCCACATTTTCAATGCTCTGCCGCGCCTTTTCCGGTATTTTCCCTTCTGCGTCCGGCCCGATATTTAAAAGATAGCTGCCGCCGAACGCCATAATTTTATCAATCGAATGGGTCAGATAACGGATGCTGTGGTAATCCTCCGTTTTCCTGTATCCCCAGCTCTGTTCGCCTACTGCATTGCAGGCTTCTGTCATCTCATGGAATCTGCCGGAAAACCCAGCGGTATCATAATCGCGTTCGGACGTAGAAAAGTCACCCGTATCAAAGCCGCGGTCATTGATTAAAATATCCGGCTGTAATTTTCGCGCGAGCGCATTGATACTTTCATCCTGCATTTGGGGTGGAATATCCCAAAATAATGTATATATTTCCCCGTAATTTGTAAGCAGCTCTGTTAGCTGTGCCTTTATATATTCTTTGTACCGCTTAAAATCCGTATTTGGATTCTTTACGGCACACCATTGATGCGATGACTTTGGATTATATGCGTCGGCATGATGCCAGTCGGGGTTGGAATAATAAATTGAAAAAAGCATGCCATGCTTCCGGCAGGCAAGCTGTAACTCTTTTAAAACATCTTTTTGATAGGGGGTGTTGGTAATCTTGTAATCGGTATATTTCGTATCCCACATGCAAAATCCGTTATGATGTTTGGCTGTAAAGCAAATATATTTCATGCCTGCATGCTTTGCAAGCAACACCCAATCTTCCGGATTGTATGATGTGGGATTAAAGCAATCCATCAGCTGTTCATAGGCATGCTTATCATAATTGTATCTTGCCAGAACTTGTTCGTGCAGCCCCAATACAGCATAAATTCCCCAATGTATAAACATTCCAAATTTATGATCTGTCATTCCGGGTTCCTTTCCGTTCGCCGCTAATTTTTCATCGTTATACGATACAAATTTTTGCTCGTCCATTTCATTTTTAAAATATCGTTGTGCTTTTTTTATATAAGCATATATATCTGCACCAATAAAAATCGGCAAAATACGAAAAAGCGCAGCGCGTCATCCAGTATACACCCGCGCTATGCAGAATTTTACTGTTTCGGCAAACAGACCCTACTGTTTTGCAACTTCTTTGTTGTTTATTTTTCAAGGATTCTCCACATATTGAAACCGCGGGATTTGCTTTCCGTCCACTTCCACAAGCGCATTCCACATAGAAAGCGGACGCACCCAAACTGTGCCTTCTCCGTACAATGCCTTATATACAACCATTTTTTCCAGTGTTTCAGAATGGACGGCAATCGCAATCAGTGTATATCGGTTCCCTTTATAATGCTGATAAACACCAGGCTTAGTCATTTTTCATCCCTCGCAAACGTATCATAAAAGACAACCTCCTCCATTGGCCGGACTTTTTCATGCATTTGAAGGGGCTGAGCATCCGGGTGCGGATATCCCGCCACAAGAAGCGCAACCGGCTCTATATGCTCCGGAATGCAAAAGGTTTCTTTCATCTTTGCAGGATTAAAATGCATAACCCAGCAAGTTCCCACACCAATATTTTGTGCCTCCAGCATCATATGCGTCGCAACAATTGCAGCATCCACCGGCGCGGACATTGCACCGTCATAGGGACGCTTCCATGTTTCCTCGCGGTTGTAGCATATAAGGAAAGCGCACGGTGCGTTAAAATGACATTTTGTACACAGCTTCAGTTTCTCCAAAGAATCATCGGTATTGAGTACCAGTATCCGCTGCGGCTGATTATTACAGCCCGTAGGGGCAATATGCCCAGCGATTAGTATTTTTTCAATCACATCTTGCTCCAGATGTCTGTTTTCAAATTTTCTTACGGAATATCTTTCTTTGATTGCCTTTTCAAATTCCATACTATTCCCCCGTTATTGATTCATTTGTTCCTCGACGTCACCATCCGGACAGCACTCGTGCAGAATATAGCCAATATATTCTATTCTTTTTTTATATTATAGCAACGTTTCGTAAAAAATGCAACAACTTCCGCTGGATTCCGCTTATCTTTTCATGCTTTTTTATACTTTTTCCATGCTCTTTGTATCTTCTGCCTACTTGTTTTTCCCGTTATTCTTTTTTGAATATTAGACGTTGGTTTTTTATCTTCCATTAGAAACAAACTTTTCCGCGCGCGCCAGACAAATATATCATCTGCTTATAAAAAAAGAACAACACAGAAGATTCACTCCACAATGATGTTCTTTTAATGGTTAAAGTGAACGATATAGGTGCCAAAGAATGGCAAACGCAACTGACAAAAAGGTGGTAGCAACTGCAAACCGTCGTGAAAGCACTTGCAACTTAAGCAGACAAGCTATTCATATATTTTTATAATGCCATCTATGTAATTTAATAACTTTTTTAATTTTATTTAGAATTTATGTTAAATAAAGTTTCCCTTTTTCCATTGGTTTTCGTTGTTTCAATTTTTGATATTGCTAAGCCCTCTTTTTTATCTATACAATTTATTATAAAACATTTTCCTTGATGCCAAGCAATAATTCGAACTTTTCCAATATTCTTGTTCTGTAGGTAGTATATTTCCCCAAAAATCTCCTTATTTGTGTAATACATTAACTTCAAAGGATATTTAGCAGCTTTTCCAGTAGAAGTATTCGGTTTATATTCAAACCTACAAAACATCATATTAAAATATTCCCCATCATCAACGCAATAATTTTCTTTATATGTTATACTATCACTGTATATATGAATGACAGGAAATCTGTCCACTAAAACATGTGCTTGTTGTAAAAAATTATTAAGATATAAAACATCTTTTTCAATTTGCTCCCTATGTTCTTTTCTAGGTATAAAAAATCCTCTATCCTTATCCATAATGGATATATCATATTTCAAAGTGTTTATCTCAACATTTACATGTTTGTCAGCACAAAAAAATAAATTTTTTAAAGAAAACTTATTAACCTTATAAGCACTTTCAAAAACTTTATAAATTATACTCTCCACAGCTATTTTTCCTATATTTAAGTACAAATTACCGCAAGCAGTGTTAAAATGTTGGCAATTAATATTGAGGTTATCCATAGCCATATCTAAAATTTCTGTCAATAACATATTACTTTTAAGATGATATAAAGCAAAACAACTTAATATTTCATTATCAAAATAACCTAGTATTTTTTCATACTCATTATTTTTGCAATGTAAAAGAAATTTTTTAGCGCCATAAGTATTTGTTACTTTATTTAATCTTACACTCCAACCCAAAATATCTCCTATTATATTAAGTATATACTCTAAAGTTCCACAAAAAATAGTCATAGGATTAGTATCTCTTAAAGCCCAAACCGAAATCCATTTCCTACCAATATTACTTTGTTCATAATAAATCCTCTTCCAATTAATATTACTCATATTACCATTGTAAAGATTCTTTGCCTCATCAAACGGGGATTTAGAAGACATAATTCTTTGAATAATATCGGCTGGTTCTTTTTCGCGTTCTAAAAATTTTTGCAACGAAAACATCTTATCATATTTATAAACTTTAATTTTAGGATTCCAGTTTTCTATATCATAATTTATAGAACAAAAAAGGTTTTGTATATCTCTATTAAAATAAATATCTTTAATTTTATCTATTAACCACATAATAAACTCACCTCGCTTTTTATAATACACTTTGTTAACCCACAAACACATTTGGCAAATCATAAATTTAATTATAACAAAGCCAAACCTATATATATATATAAATACGGCAAGCCTTTTGGCTTGCCGTAATGTGGTGGATCTTCAGGGACTCGAACCCCGGACCGACCGGTTATGAGCCGGGAGCTCTAACCAACTGAGCTAAAGATCCAAATATAAAAACGGGTTGCAACAGCTGGTGCAACCCGTTGGTGACCCGTACGAGATTTGAACTCGTGTTACCGCCGTGAAAGGGCGGTGTCTTAACCGCTTGACCAACGGGCCAAAATGGCTCCCCAAGTTGGACTTGAACCAACGACCCTGCGGTTAACAGCCGCATGCTCTACCGACTGAGCTATTGAGGAATATATGAGAAAAGTTTCTGCGAATAAGCAAAAACTTTTCCGCTTTGTTCCGGCGATGTGTCGTTTTCCCGGGCCGTCTCCAGCCAAGTATCTTAACCGCTAAGGAGCTTAACTTCTGTGTTCGGTATGGGAACAGGTGGTTCCTCCTCGCTATTACCACCGGATAACTAATA
>CALXJH010000136.1 GCA_944388555.1 uncultured Clostridia bacterium | reverse complement strand
TTATGGCAACCGATTATACAACCTCTCCGATGACGGTAAAAGGTCAAATTCTTTATGCCTTTTTGATTGGTGTCTTAACGGTTGTTATTCGTAATTTCGGAAATTTGCCGGAAGGTGTAAGCTATTCTATTTTAATTATGAATGTTGTAACACCTCTCATTGATAAGTTCACAAAAAACAAGAGATATGGGGGTGCGAAAGTAAATGGATAAACAAAATACTGTGTTCCGAATGATTTTTACATTGGTTGCTATCGCGGTTGTTGTATCTGTCGCACTTGCTTTTGTGAACGCAAAAACCGAACCGGTCATTTTACAAAACAACGAAAATCAGTTACAAGAATCTTTAAAAAGTGTGATTCGCGCAGAAAAGTTTGAAATTCTTTCTGAAACCGAGCAAGAAACCGTGTATGCGGCAAAAAATGGGGAAACCGTTGTTGGCTATTGTGTTGTAAACAGCCAAAAAGGATATGGCGGCGATGTAAAAGTAATGACGGGCGTGGATACGGACGGCAAGGTAACCGCTATTGAAATTTTAGAGCACGCGGAAACGCCGGGACTTGGTGCAAATGCCGAAAAGATGCGTTTAAATCCCAATTTGCAGGCAAAACAAAAGAAATTGGTGTAGAAAAAAATAATCCGGGCGAAAATGATATTCAAGCAATTTCCGGTGCAACTATTACTTCTCAAGCAGTAACAAACGCGGTAAACGCGGCAATACAAAAAGCAGAGGAGGCAGCAGCAAAATGAATAATTTCACAAAAGGCCTTTTTAAAGAGAATCCCGTGTTAGTCCTTTTGCTGGGGATGTGCCCTTCACTGGCGACTACAACATCTGTAATAAACGCAATCGGTATGGGGCTTTCCGCGATGGTTGTTCTGATCTGCTCAAACGCCGTTATTTCAGCGCTTAGGAAATGTATCCCGTCAAAAGTAAGAATCGCTGCTTACATTGTCATTATTGCTACGTTTGTAACCATCGTGGATATGCTCTTAAAAGCATACATGTTTTCTTTGTCAAAATCGTTAGGCGTTTTTATTCCTCTCATTGTGGTAAACTGCATTATTCTTGCGCGTGCAGAAGCTTTTGCTTCTAAAAATACTGTTTGGCAGTCTGTTTTAGATGGCGCAGGTATGGGACTTGGCTTTACGATTGCTTTGGTAATTATTGCTACGGTGCGTGAAATTTTAGGCGCCGGTACTTGGTGCGGACTTCCGGTAACCACATCCGGATATCAGCCGGCACTGATGTTTATTCTTCCTGCCGGCGGATTTCTGTCACTCGGACTGATTTTAGCGGCAATCAATCTCATAAAAGGAGGAAAAAAACATGAATAATATTGCTATTAGCCTGCTTTCCATTCTGCTAAGCGGATTATTAACTCAAAATTTTATTTTTTCTCGCTTTATGGGCATTTGTCCGTTTCTTGGCGTATCTAAGAAAATATCAACGGCCTTCGGTATGGGCCTTGCGGTAACTTTTGTTATGACGCTTTCAGGTACGGTTACTTATCTGGTGTATACGTACATTTTAGCGCCTTTTAATTTGGGGTATATGAAAACCATTGTTTTTATATTTATTATTGCCTCTTTGGTGCAGTTTGTAGAAATGGCATTGCAAAAATATATGCCGGCGCTGTACTCTGCATTAGGCATTTATTTACCGCTTATCACAACGAACTGTGCCGTTTTAGGTGCCGTTTTATTGGTAGTAGATACATATGCGTATCAAACTTTGGCAGAAGCGGTTACCTTTAATTTTAGCGCCGCTTTAGGATTTACGCTGGCAATTGTTTTAATGGCGGGTGTTCGGGAACGACTGGAAACAGCACCAATCCCGGAATTTTTAAAAGGCTTCCCCATTGTTTTAATATCTGCAGCGCTGATTTCTATGGCGTTTGGCGGACTGAGTTTTTAAGCTACGGAAAGGAAAGAAAACCATGGAAATTTTAATACCGGTTATTGTTTTAGGTTTAATTGGTTTAGTAATGGGCAGTATACTGGCGGTTGCATCAAAAGTATTTCAAGTAGAAACCGATCCGCGGGAAGAAAAAGTTTCTGCATTACTGCCGGGCGCAAATTGCGGCGGCTGTGGATTTGCAGGTTGTGCTGCGTGTGCAGCTGCTATTGCAAAAGGAGATGCGCCTGTGGCCGCTTGCCCCGGAATTTCAGCAGAAGCACTTAAAGAAATTTGCGCAGTTATGGGCGTGAACGAACAAGAAAAAACACCTATGGCGGCATTTGTACAATGCAACGGCCAGCTGGATAAAGCAAACTTCAGATATTTCTTCGATGGTTCCAAAACATGTGCGGATATCGCCGCCTTGCAGCAGGGAGATAAATTGTGTGCATACGCGTGCTTGGGATATGGCGATTGCGTACAGGCGTGTAATTTCGGCGCGCTATCCATTGAAAACGGTATTGCGAAAGTACACACAGCAGACTGTGTTGGATGCGGTGTCTGCGTAAAAACCTGTCCGAAACAAGTGCTTGCGCTCATGCCCAAAAATATCGAAGCGTATGCGGTAAAATGCAGCTCAAAAGACAAGGGCGCTGCGATGAAAGAAATCTGTTCTGCCGGATGTATTGGATGTAAGCTCTGTGAAAAAGCCTGTGCTTTCGGTGCTGTAAAGGTAGAAAATAATTTAGCGAAAATTGATACACAAAAATGTACCGGTTGCGGAGCATGTGCGGAAAAATGTCCGAAACATATTATTGTGGGAATTGGAAAAAAGCAAATGAGCAGCGCGTCATAAAGAAACGAATAGGAGAATGAAATTGAAAAAAGCAACTTGTTTTCTGATCGCTTTTTTGTGCTTGCTTGCAAGTATTTCTGTGTGTGCGCAGGAAAACGTGCCGGATATTACAGCAAAGTCAGCTATTATGATTGACGCTGTAAGCGGTCAGATTTTGTATGAAAAAAACAAAGAACAAAAAGTTTATCCGGCAAGCATTACCAAAATTCTGACAGTTTATCTTGCCGTAAAAGACAGAGATCCGCAGCAAGAAATAACAGCTTCCAAAGAAGCTATAGATGCTGTCCCAAAGGACAGCACCAATATTGCTATTGATTACGGGGAGGTCTTGACAGTAGAGCAAGCCGCAAATGCGGCAATGCTGATGTCTGCAAATGACGCGTGCAATTTACTTGCGGAAAACACAGCAGGCACAATGGATGCATTTGTTAAACAAATGAATACAACCGCGCAGTATTTTGGGGCAACAGCTACAAATTTCACAAACACGAATGGGCTGCCGGACGAAAATCATTATACAACGGCGCAGGATTTTGCCAAAATTACGCAAGCCATTATACAACAGCAAACGGAGTTTAATAAGTATTTCAGTCAGGTTACCTATAGTATTCCTCCTACCAACAAAAAAAGTGAGACGCGGAATTTTGTTTCCAAGCACCGCATGATGCACATGGATAAATATAAGTACTTAGGCGTTGTGGGCGGCAAAACTGGGTATACGACACAAGCTTCGCATACCGGCGTTACTTATGCCAAAAAAGACGGAAAAGAAATTATAGTAATTTTGTTTGGGGCAGAAAGTTTAGGAAAGCTATATGAGGAAACAGAGGAGCTGCTGCTATATGCGTATAATAATTTCACCGCCACCGTTGTAACAGCACAGGAAATTGGGGAAAAAATTGACGGAAAAACACATTATGCGCCGCAAGGAAAAGCATCTTTTTATCTTGCAAATGCTTTTTCTAAACAGGATTTGACGTATACATTTTCAAATGACGCGGTTTTGATCACAGATAAAGAAGGAAATTTGCTCTCTTCACTGCCGGTAGAGGTATACGAGGTTATCCCACTTGGTGAAAAGATTATGCAGATTGTATGGAAAGCAGTTGCTTTGCTTGTAATTCTTGTTATCCTGTGGTATGTATATTTAATAATAAAAGCAAGAAAACGTCGCAAACAGCGCAGAAAACAGCGCAGAAGAGAAGAGGTATTAGAGAAAAAAGAACCGGAAATATATAAATAAAGAAAGAGAATAAAAGAATTAGGGGAGATATGGATGAAAAAAAAGATAGTTTGGTTTATTTTATTTGTATTATTGCTATCTTTACACACGACGGCGGTGATTTTTGCACAGGAAATAATCATCAATTTGGCAGAGGATAAGACGGTCACTTACTATGGCAATTGGCAAGAAAGTACCGCAATTCCCAATTATGATGGACAAAAACATCTTTGGGCAACCGAAAAAGGCGACGGATTTATGGCGCCTATTCAGGTGCCGGAAGGCAATTATGAGGTTTTTTATTATAAAATTGCGCATGAAAATTCCAGTGCCAATATGCAATTGGTCATATATCACAATGGCAAATATTCTAAACCCGCAGAAATCAATCAAAAGCAACAGCCAAGTGGTTGGGTATCGCTGGGTGTTTTTGATTTTAAAGGTTTGCCGGATGAATGTGTTTTACATAGAGTCGGCATAGAAAATACACGTGCTTCAGCAATAAAATTGGTGCCAACAGATCAACCTGTGACGCCGCTCCCAGAAACAGTGTTTGAACCATTTTCTGAACAAACGGATACGAAAGAATCGGATGAGGCAGAACCGAATGCACTGCCTGTAGATAATCAGACCTATGAAAATGAAATCATCATAAATGCCGTACAAGCACCTGTTATTTTAGAGCAACTGTGGGAAAACAGCACAGCGGCACCAAACTATGACGGAAAAGAAACAAAATGGTCTTCTACACCAGGGGCGGCTTTTACCATTCCGTTAAGCGTTGAGAAAGAAGGAAATTATAAAGTTTATTACTATCGAGCGGTACATCCCAACTCTGCTTCGCAAATGAAATTTACAATTTCACATAACCAAAAAAAAGATCAGACATTCTATAGTGTAGATTTAACCAAAGGCGAATCGGGGTGGCAGCTGTTAGGCATTTATGATTTTTCTTCCGATACGGAGCAATCTTTATTCCATCAAGTGGACGCCGGCAATAGCCGATTAACAGCCGTAAAATTAGTGCCTACAACCGAAGCGCTTTCCCCGTCTTTGCCAGTTGAGACGCCAGCTGAAGACACGAATGACTTAGATACTTATGGCTTGATTCCATCTTCTTTATTCGTGCAGGGAGATTGGCAGGGGAGCACACTGCAAACCGGGATAGAAGGGGCGCAGTATACGCTCTGGACAGATAATGATACGGTTTTATCCACTGCAAAATGGATGCCGCAGATTATGCAGACGGGCACGTTTAAGATATACATATACAAGATTGTATATGGTGACAACAATGATACCAATGTTGAATATACCATAAAACGCGGGGATGAAGTTTTAGATGTGGTATATGTAGACTTTTCAAAAGGACAGACCGGATGGCACGAATTAGGGGAATATGCGTTTTCCGGGAATGGCGACGAGTATGTGGAGCTAAAGCGTGTAAGTACAGGAAAAGAAAATGCCACACGCGTTACGCCTATGCTTTTTTCACTGCAAAATAAAGATTATCAGGATAATGTAACATCCAGCAATTTTGTTGTACCGGTTGACGCAGATTTAACCGATTATGAGGAAGTACAGCAGTTATCGCAAATTAATTATGAAGATTTAAAAGACCATTGGGCAGGCGATGATGTGCAGGTAATGATTAAGCAGGGCTATATTAAAGGAATAAGTGATACATTATTTGCGCCGGAAGAGACCATAACCAGAGCAGATTTTGTGACCATATTAACCCGTATGATTGCGGACGATATGGGAAATAACGACATACCGTTTACAGACATAGACTCACAAATGTATTACGCGCCGCATGTTGCTTTCGCCTATGCAAATAATTTATTAGAAAATTTCCCAGTAGAAAACCAACAGTTTTTGCCCAATCAGAACATAACAAGAGAAGAAATGGCGCTTATACTTGCAAATGCGATAAAATACGAAAATAAGAACATGGACTGGCTTGATGCGCAGGAAAATATTTTTGAGCGTTTTACTGACCAGGACCAAATTTCCGCATATGCGCTTGATGCAGTAGAGTATGTGACGAAAGTAGGCATCATCAAAGGGTATACCGAAACAACATTTGAACCTCAAAAAAATGCAACGCGTGCTGAAGCGGCAGTTATGCTCAAACGCTTTCTCAGAGAAATCATTCAGACCGGCCCGCCGACAGACAGAGAGTGGGAACTGACTTTTATAGATAATTTTGATGGTGAGGACGTAAACTGGGAAGTATGGGAATGTGAAAATACTGCGCCGGGACATATTTTATCCTCCAGATGGAAAGAAAATATAGAAGTTGAGGACGGTATTTTAAAACTCATTTCAAGAAAAGAAGAACGCGGCGGGAAAGAGTGGACAGCGGCTTCTATGTGGGTAAAACAAAGTGTATTTTCCCAAAAATACGGATATTGGGAGGCCAGATACCGCTATGCAGATGCGGCGGGATTAAATCAGTCATTCTGGAATTTTCAGGATACGTATTATGAAATAGATTGCAACGAGGGACATTGGCCGAATGAAGTCAATACAAATCTGCATCAGTGGATCGACGGTGAAAGAAAAACAAATGCAGAGACCTATAAAGCCAACGAAGATTTATCAAAAGATTTTCACACCTATGCTTTTGAATGGAATGAAAACGAAGTAATCTATTATTTTGATGGACAGGAAATTGCACGCAAAGAAATTAAAATTGAAGAAATGCCTGCATCAAGTCCTATGCTGAGTTTGGCAGTGGTTTCGTGGGCTGGCTCGTTAACAGATAAAATCCATAATAACAGTATGGATGTGGACTGGGTGCGTGTGTACCGACAAAAGCCTGCAGAGGAATAATAGATGGGAACCCAAAAGCATGCACAAGAAAACTATTAAAAAAACTAAAAAATAACTGGTAACAAAAAACAGGAAAATTGTGTAAAAAAGTGCACCTTTTTATCAAAGAAATTGAATAAGAAAACGCCGCCGGCTTATATGCCGAGTGTCCCTAAGGACAATAAAAGAGTGTCTACCTTTACGGAACACTCTTTTTTTCTATATTAATTTTCGTTAAAGTTATAACCATATTTTGATGGGGAAACCCCTGTAATTTTTTTAAATTCTGCGGAAAAATGCTTTTGATCGTTATATCCGCATAATTCTGATATTTCCTGTATAGAAAAATATCCGGCAATAATCAATGCTTTGGCATATTCCATCCTACGTTCAATAACATACTGTTTGGGTGACATACCAAATTCTTTTTTAAATAATCTTCGAAAGTATGGTTCGCTCATAAAGGATTTGGCGGCAGCAACAGCCAAAGAGAAGTCACTACGCAGACAATTCTTTTCCATGTAAATAATTGATTCACCTATTTTTTTGTTTTTGTAAGCAGGTTGATTATCCTTATACATTTCTGATAAAATTTTGCTAAACAGCGCAGCGCATTCGTTTTTGTAAGACACCTCTTTTTTGTTCCAACAATCTAGTATTTCATTAAAAAGCTTTCGATATTTTTCAGGATTTTCCGAACTAAACCATTCAATCATTTCCGAATGGTAATTAAATGCTTTAAAATGTATAACAATAAGTTTGTCCTTTTTAGATTTACGCGTATAGCTTAAATTCGAAGGTACATAGCATATTGAATCGTCCGACAATTCAATTTGTTGTTTGTGAGTATTTAATGTAGTGTCAGCTTTATATCTGAAAGAAATTGCATCAAAGTTTCGGTTTGAATTATTGGTTCTTGAATTCTTCTGGTCGAAGAAAAGGACATCCAGAATCTCAAATATAATATATTCTTGTTCGAAAATCACGAAAACCACCTCTTAAAACACCTTAATTATACCAAAAATGTTTCGAAAAATCAACCTTTTGGTCCGAATTTAAGGTGTAATAATAATAGGATGTATGCTATTATAAAAAAAATTATAGTTTGAGGAGGTTTTATACTATGAGTGAAAGGCGAAAAGTTCTAGAGCTGTTTGAAGAACAAAAAGAGTTTATGGAGGAAAGAATAAATTCAGGTATTGAACAGTACCGAAAGGGTTATGCCAATATTTTAGTTAAGGATAATGAAGGAAATCCTATTCCCAATGTGAAAATTACGGTTAATCAAAAGTCGCATGAGTTTAAATTTGGTGCAAATCTTTTCATGCTCGATGAGCTTGAAACAGAGGAGAAGAATGAAGCGTATAAAAAAAATTTTGCAGATACATTTAATATGGCGACCTTGCCATTCTATTGGGATGCAACCGAGCCGGAGAAAGGTCATACAAGATATGACAAAAACAGTGTGAAGATTTACCGCAGACCGCCTATTGACCTTTGTATTGAATTTTGTGAAAAACATGGCATTGAACCTCGTGAGCATGCTTTGGCATATGATCATTTCTTCCCGGAGTGGTTGTATAATGCATCTGTATTTGAAGTAAAAGCAGCATATGAAAACAGATGCAAAGAAATTTCTGAAAGATATAAAGATAAAATACCCACAATTGAAGTGACAAACGAAATGGGGTGGAAAAATGGAAAAACCGTTTTTTATAATCAACCCGATTTTGTTGAATGGTGTTTTAAGACTGCAGAAAAATATTTTCCTGCAAATCAGCTTGTAATTAATGAATGGACAGGCCTTCCGTGGGACGATAACTGTAGAGGGACAGATAACTATTATTCTTATATTGAAGCAAATATTTTAAAGGGAGCAAAAATTGATGCAATTGGTATGCAATACCATATGTTTTTTAAATCAGAGGATGAATACAAGAAAACAAGACCATTTTATACCCCTGAAAATCTCTATAATCATATGGATTTATATTCACGCTTTGGAAAACCTCTTCAAGTGACCGAAGTTACAATTCCAGCATATTCAAATTCTGAAGAGGACGAAGCCCTTCAGGCAGAGATAATTGAAAAGTTATATTCTATTTGGTTTTCACATTCTAATATGGAGCAGATTATATATTGGAATTTAGTTGACGGATATGCAGCATTTGCACCACAAGGTGATATGACTGCAGGTGAAAACTACTATTATGGCGGTTTGTTGCGGTTTGATATGACGCCCAAACCTGCATATTATACCCTGAAAAATCTAATTCAAAAGAAATGGCACACTGATGAAACTGTTTTTACTAATGAATGTGGTAATGCATCATTTAAAGGATTTTACGGCAAATACGATTTAAAAATAGAAATTGATGGGGTAGTAACAGAAAAAGAAATAATACTATCTTCAAAATCAAACAATAGCTTTTGCTTGGAGATTTAACGTGTTATATATATATTACTTTGTGTTCCATTATACATATTAAATTCGTTTTGTGACAAATATATATCCACCGAAAACAAAATGTCAGTGAATACGATTTATAATATCATTAAATTCTTTATAGGAACCATTCTGCTTTTACCAATGTTTTTAATGGATCCACTTCATTTTGAATGGGGTATTATTTGTTGTGGAATACTTTGCGGCATTATGTATGCAGTAAGTAAAATGGTGATTCTTTTAGGATATGAAAAAACATCGGTCGCTTTTATGACGCTGTGTCATTCATCGGGAATGCTTTTGCCATGTGTGTTGGGACATTTTCTATGGAACGAAAAATTAACGTTGCTTTCCGTTGTTGGAATAATTCTCGTTATAATTTCAATTATGCTCTTAAAAGGCAACTCAAATCTGAACGAAAAAAGAAATATCAAAGGAATACTTATTGGAATTGTTGTGCTTGTCACAAGCGGTGGGGTAATGATAGTTCAAAAAATTATGGGAATATTTTATCCGCAGACAGGAGTTGATGCATATAATTTCTATTCGTTTGCCTGTGCGTTTTTGTTATTGACAATATTTTCGAAGAAAGGATTTTTACACTGTAAACATTCCATAAAATATGTGATGTGTGGATTAGGCTCAGCAGTTTCTCTTTGTGTCATAAGCCTTGTGATGACATATCTCGCTTCCAACATACCATCTGTTATAATGTTTCCGTTATTTAACGGCATCGGAATAATATCAGTAACATTACTTTCTTCTGTTTTATTTAATGAAAATATTACTGTAAAAAAAGGTTGCGGACTGATTATAGGACTAATTGGACTACTTATGATAAACATATAAGCGTAACAGAGTGTTTTATGCCCGGTACTGTAACGAGCAGGGAAGATGCGTACCATCTTCCACGATTTTAGGATAATCCTAATACCTTATATAATAAGCCCCGAAACAGAATTTTGTTTCGGGGCTTAAACTGTCCTTAAGAACACTCCGCTTATGCCGGGGGCGTTTTTACTTGCCAGCTTAAATAGCTGCTATTTATTTGACGGTTATAGAAAAATTATCCAAGGAGAATACATCCGGCTGGTTGCGATACCATGTATAACCGCGGATACCGCTTTTCCCGGAAGTATACGTGGCGTCTGTTGCCGTAATCAAATCGGTGCCGTCGACACCGCAAACAATGGTGCTGCCCTCTATATCTAAATAAAGTGCATATGTTTTTCCGGTTTCAATGGGCGTAGATGCGCTTCCTAAGGGGTAAAGATTTCCGCCTTGTACTTTGTACAACTCTATTTTTTGCGTCATGCTGTTTAACCGCGCAAGGTAATAATTTTGTTCGTCCTGAAATCTTCCAATCAGTCCAATGGTTTGGCCGGCGGTATTTGGCGTGATTTCGCAGGCTACGCGATAGTTTGCAAGCTGTGTACCACCGGTGGTAATCAACGATTCGCCGCCTTTGCCGGCTTGCTTCAGAACGCCGTTTGCGACATACCAGTTCCCGCGGTAAGTGGTCCAGTTCCGGCTTAAATTGCTGTCAAAAGCATCTTGTATATTTTCCGGTGTTCCCGCAGAAATTGTCATATTTTTTACAAATTCGTTTGTATATACCTGAGATGCATCGGTGATCGCAGAGCCGCCGATGTTGATGTTTTCCAATGTGATGGTATCTACCAGATGGTTTGCATCATATCCGGTAATGGTAACGCCTGCACCGCCAAGCGCCTGTACATTCTTAATGGTGACATTTTCGATATGCCCGCGATAATCTTCTTTTTCATATGGGTAGGTAAGCTCTACATCATTACTGTACTGTCCTTTAACAATCTGTACGCAGATGATATTTTCAGACGGTGCTGTTTCAATGTACACATTTTCTATATTTACATTTTTGAGCCATGCCCAGTCCTGCATATCCAGCATAACTGCATTGCTTTTTGCCTTTAAAATGTAGGTATCTTTGATTTCAATGTTTTCCCAGAGATTGGTTTCCATGGAAGAGCCAAACCGAATACCGTTTCCCGCGGTTACATTATAGATGGTATTATTATAGGCAGTTATATTTCGGGTGGGGGCCTCTTTCGTATCCCGCGCGCGCAGGGTATGCCAGCCAAAGCCGTCGTCTCCGCACAAAATAAAGTTATCATGAATGTAAAAATCTTCTACCGTGTCTAAATCAATACCGTCATTGTTTACCCTAGTTCCCATAATATTCAAATTGGAAATTTCAAAATTCTTGCAATTTAAATACAGCGTTTGCCATCCTTTACAGTTGCGCATTCCAATGCCCTCTACTGTGCAGTTGGTGCTGTCCTGAAAGAAAATACCTGTGGTCTGGTTCATATTACTTAATACGCCTGCTGACAGGGCAGGATCGTCCATACCTTCATAAGGCTTGGTGGTGTATTTTTCTGTTTCTAAAATACCTCTTCCTTTGACCTTAACATTGTCCACGCCAACGCCTTGTATTCTTCCGATAACCACTGCGCCGGAGGCTAAGTAAATGGTTTGGCCGCTGACTGCATTGATGACGCCAGCTTCATGCACGCCTGCATCAAAATACAAAACATTCGGGTCGTTTTTATCCGGAATATCTGTTTCCAAAGGTGTTGCAATGATTAAAAGCGGTGTGGCGCCGGTCATTTCAAATTGCAAATATTTCGGTTTATCCACCGAAAAGGAGAGGGTATTTCCGTTTTCTGTAACTGCAATATTGTATGCCGAAGGAGAAAGCTTATACCTTGTAAGCGGATTTTTGATGTTTAGCTCCATTTGTACCGGGCCGTCAAAAGAGACCATAGCAATCTCAAACGGAGAACCGGATACGGTTTCAGAGCGGACAGGCACTTTGGTTCCGTTAACCGTTAGTTCATATAGCGTGCTTTCTTCAAACAAGATGTTTCCGTCATGTGCTACGACTTGTGTGTCTGCCGCAAAAGCCGGGCAGGAGAGAACAGGCAGCAGAAAAAGCACGGATAGAAGCAAGCAAAGAGATTTTTTACGCATTTTCATCAATCCATCCTTTCTTTTTTATTGAATCGAGATATAGTTCCACAGAGGCAGCGCGGTATCGAGACTTTCCCAAACAATTGCTTTCAGCTCGCCGCCGGCTGACGGGGTATATCCATCTAATGAAACGGTAAGTGTTTCGGTGGCGCCGGCAGCAATGGTTTGTTTTGCACTGCTCCATGCACCTATCATGGTTCCGTCTGCATCATATTGGCTTACGATTAAGATAGCGTCTGTGCCTTGTGCAGAAAATACGCTTGCGGTTGCGGCGGTGGTCGCGTCTGCTTCAGATAGCGCAGAAATCGCAGTGCCCGCTTTCATAAAAGCAAAATCCGATACAACGGCTTTTCCGTTGCGGCTGTAGAATGAAAAGGTGGTAGGTTCTGTAGAAACAATTTTTTCATCCGTGCTGGTCCAGCGGTCAAAAGTTACCGTATACGGCGTCAACGGATCTACATTTTCGCTTAATGTGAGGGTATAAATGCCGTTTTCGTATGTACCCTGAAAAGCAACAGGCGTCGTTCCGTTTTTCAGAACACTTACAGAGGTGTCCGGAATGGCTTGCGAGGAGGTAAAAGCTATTTTATTGGTTTCACTCGAAAAGTCAACGGCCGATTGCGATGTAATACCTGACTTTGTGGTCAGTGAGGAGAACGCAGGCGCCGCAGACTGGTCGGTATATTTACCGAAAAGAATATCATCAAACACAACAAATGTTTCGGTGTCTTCGGCAAGCGGATCAAAGCTTAAACGAACACGGTAGGTACCGCTTTCCGCATTCCATAAAATGGGATCACTCAGCGGCTGCTGTTCTACAAGTTTGTTTCCGTTCAGTGTAAAGTCAAACGTGTTTTGTGCGGCGTCAAAGTCTAAAACAATATGCTGCCAGGTCTTGTTTTCAAAGGTGTAGGATGTGCCGCTCTCATCTTTGATCGGCGCGTAGGTATTCTTTGAAGAGTTGGTGCATATTACCATGGTACCGTCCCGTTTCAGACCAATAACGCCCACACTTTTGGTTGCGCCCGGCACATCGGATGTGTAAAACCGAAATTCGCTTAATAGCTCACCTGATTTTACAGATTCAGATAGGTTTACATATAAATTATATTCAAAACGATACCGGTCAGCGCCCGAAATATTGGCAATCGGAATATTCCACACATCCAGGTATGCGATTTTGGTCGCTTCCGGTGTTGCTTTTATTTTTATGCCTATATCTTTTTGCAAATCATCTGCGGCAAGCGGTATATAATACGCTTTTTCTCCTAAATTAGAAACATCTGTGCCGCTGATTTCCGAACTTTCTGCAATCATACCCCAGCCGGGAATGGTTTTGGCAGTGTCATTTTTTAAAAATACTTTTCCGTCAAATACATCCGGCTGACTGAAATTTTCTATCAAAAGATTATTTGCACTGCCGACAATTGCTTCTACTGCCGAGGGCGTTTGTGCCGCAGCAGAAAAAGAAATTGGCAATATAAATAGCACTAAAATACTTAATAGGCGAATACAAAGCTTTTTCATACATCAGACCTCCTTTTTATTTAGCAATAAACGGAATGGTATAGGTCGTCCCAACACTTGTTCCGTTTGTGGTGCATACCCATCTTTCAATTTGTACTGCATAACTGTTTCCTGAAACCAACGGAGATGCCGGTGTTAATGTGTAAACGCCGTTTGCATAGCTTCCGCTAACAGCGATATCTGTACCGTTTGATTGCAATGTAATATTTCCTTCCAGCGAGGAAACATCAATGTTTTCCGGAACAGTTAATGCAATGGAATTTGCTGTCTGGGTATCTGTTTGCAATAAAATCATAGGTGCGTCGGTGTATCGTGCCCATAAGAAATCGTCTAAAATTGCATAAGATGTTCCGCCGGCGGCATCCGGTACAACCCCTGTACGCAGGCGAATTTTCTTATACCCCGGCGCAGGGCTGCTTCCGTCCCAAGTAATTTTGGTATTATTAAAAGGAATATTCTGTGCGATTTTCACGCCGTCTAATGAAATGCTGTAGCTTTTTGCTTGTGGATCTAATTCAATCATTACGTGTGTCCATTTGTCCGGTGTATAGCTTCCGCAGCGAACACCATTAAGATTTTGGTCATAATAGTAAACGCCTGTATCGCCGGCAAAGTAAATAAACGGCATTTCTAAACGTATATTATTGTCTAATTCTGTCATAAACAATGTGTCAAAAACTTTATAGTCAGAAGAGCTGCTCTCAGTGTGCAGGTACAGATTCATTTCTATCCGCATTTTTCCGCTTGTCTTATCTGACATCAGGAAGGGATGCGTGTCAAAAAAAGCGGATTGGTTGGAGTTATCGGCAGATAAGCGCATACCGATATCTTTTGCATTTTTCCTCTTCTGCGCTGCTGTCATAGGGATTTCATACGTTTTTCCACCCGGTACTTCAACGGCGGAAATAATAGAACTTCCGTTTGGCACGAAATACCAGCCATAAAAAGAGGTTAAATCGCGGTCCGGGTA
Source organism: uncultured Clostridia bacterium (assembly GCA_944388555.1). Classification (GTDB taxonomy): domain Bacteria; phylum Bacillota; class Clostridia; order RGIG6154; family RGIG6154; genus RGIG6154. Next base: position 14,529 of record CALXJH010000136.1, on the reverse strand, counting down.
GTCTTTTTCTGCTAAATTATTATAGTTTTCTTGTAGCGATACCATAATATCGACGCCGGTCAAAGGCTCTAATCCAGTTTGCAAATCGGTCGTGTGCTGTACTGCGCGCATCATATTGTGGATCATACAAGCCGCTTCAGCGCGGGTTGCGGTTGCTGCCGGCTGGAATGATCCGTCCGGCATACCGCCAATTACGCCGCCTGCTGTTAGTTGATCAATGGCTTGTTTCGCATAATCGGAAATCATATTCGCATCTGTAAACTGCTTTGGTTGTCCCGATGGTGCGTAGCCCATCAGCGTGCCGGCTCTGTAAATCATCGCAGCCATTTGTTCACGCGTTATATTCTGAAAAACGCCGAATTCCGTTTCTGTAATGCCGTTTACAATTCCAATTGCTTTAGCGGTACAAACAAACGGCGCATACCATTCGCTTGCAACTACATCTGTAAACGGATTTTCTAAAATGTATTCTACATCTCCAAGCATGGATACAATCATTTTCGCAAACTGTTCGCGGGAAACGTTTCCATTCGGATCAAACAAGCCATCTCCTACGCCGCTAACGATGCCCTGTGCATATAAAGCATTGATGCTGTCATTTGCCCAAAGGGTTTGTTCGGCGGCGTCTTTAAAGATGATTTGAACACCGCTTTGTACCGACTGCACGGCACTGTTGTATGCGTCTTTGAACGATGCCAGTGTATAAGTTTTGCCCATCAGCCCGCCAAGGACATCGCCGGCATTTTCTTGTGCGGATATAGCCGAAGCATTTACCCCTAAAACGCCGGACGCGGTATCTAATACATCTTTTATATCATACCAGGTCTGTGCGTGATTGATAATATATAAAGCAACAGCTGCTTCAAAGGCGTTTTTTGCGTCCTGTGCGCTTTTATATGTATTGCCGGTCATTTGCGCTGCGAGCTCTGAAATGGCGGCGTCATCCAAACGTCCGCCGAATTTCTGATAAGCGGCAGTTTGTGTAAATCCTGTATAAGACTGGTAGGTGCCGGTTACTAATTCTTTATAGTTTGCAGCATTAAAACAGGACGCGGCGGTAGCGATTACAGCGCTGTCAAACAGCTGTGCGGCTTCCTGCGGCGTTGCAGACGCGCATCCGTTTAAGTCAATAAAATGTGCTGCGACGCTTTCCTGGTCTGCGGCAGCAAGGGTGTCATATAAAGAAAGATTAAAATTCCATGCGCTTGCGTATTGCTTAAAAACATCTAAAAGTGCAGCGGCATCGGTAACGCCTGCCAGCTCTGTGAAGGCCTGGGAAACGTCGGTTGCACTCTTATAGCTTAATGTCAGCGCGGTGCTGGTTCCGTCTTCGTAGGTAACTTTTACAGGATAGTCACCGCTTTCGGCATCGGATGGCATCGCAAATCGAAAACAAAATGCACCGCTTTCCCCTGCTTCGGTCTGGTTCTGGTAAAGAATATTTTCCAGACTTATGGGTGCGCTTGCACCGGGCGTCAGCACTTGTACGCCCACCGCTTGCCCTGGAGAAACAGCGTTTCCGCTGATTTCAACTATATTTTTGTTTTGTTCTGCGGTGATAGAAACCTGTTCATTTTCTGCATATACGCCTACTGAAAAAAGTAAGCAGAAAATGAGTATACAGGCAATTCGTTTGGTGAATTTCACAAAAATTCCTCCTTGCTCTTTTTTTTTAATTATAACATATGATTGCATACTCGTCAATATAAAATAAAAATAATTTAATTTCAAAAGAAGTGCAGTGCGGTCTTTTTCGTGTTTTTTCTTGTTGCCAATAAAACGAAATCGTGCTATAATAAAAAGAAAAGATTTTCAATAAAAATGGAGTACTTTATGAAAAAACTACTGATTTTAGATGGAAACAGTATTATAAACCGGGCATTTTACGGTGTACGGCTACTTACAAATGCAAAGGGACAGTATACCAATGGTGTGTATGGTTTTTTAAATATTTTCCTGAAAATATTAGAAGAGGAAGAATTTACCTATACAGCAGTTGCATTTGATCTGCGTGCGCCAACCTTTCGCCACAAAATGTATGAAGGGTATAAGGCAAAGCGAAAGGGTATGCCGGAAGAACTGGCAGAGCAAATGCCTTACCTGAAGGAAATACTAAAACGTATGGGTGTTTGTATTTTAGAAAAAGAAGGATATGAAGCGGACGATATCATCGGAACCGTTGCAGATTTGTGTGAACACAATCAGGTTGCCTGTGTAATCTTGACGGGTGACCGGGATGATTTACAGCTTGCGTCACCGCTTGTAACCGTTCGCCTGGTCGTTACAAAAGGCGGCGCAAATGAGATTACAGACTATTCAGATCAAACGGTAGAAGAAAAAATGGGTGTTTCACCTGCCGCTTATATTGATGTGAAAGCGCTGATGGGAGATGCGTCTGACAATATTCCCGGTGTTGCAGGAATCGGAGAAAAATCAGCCTTTGAGCTGATCCGGCAATATGGTTCTATTGATGGTGTGTACGCCAATATTGAGCAGATCCGCGGGGCGAAACGAACAAAGTTAGAACAAGGCAAAGATGCGGCTTACATGAGCAAAACGCTGGCAACCATTGTACGGGATGTTCCGCTTGGGAAAACATTAGAAGACATGCAGCGCCAGCCAATGCAAACAGAGGAGCTTTATGCTTATTTGTCCGATCTGGAGCTTAAAACCATCATTGCGCGTCTGCATTTAGAACCCGGGCAGGAAAGCAAGAAGTTTGCGCCTGCACATACACAGCAGCTTATGTCACCTGCCGCGCTGCTCGAGCAAATTTCTTTTCCGCTCTTTTATACTATGGAACAGCAGAACGGTGTGTTTTCGCGGTTTTCTTTTGTTAAAGAAAATACGCTGTATTATGTACAATTTGATTTTGCTTCTCAGGTAGACGAATTTATGCCTGCTTTTAAACAAATATTTGAAAGCGGCGAGAAAATTTCTACAAATATTAAAGAACAAATTGTGTTTTTAAAACAAAATTTCAATATAAATTATAGCGGAGCGATTTTTGATGTTGCGCTTGCGGCATATATTTCTCAGCCCTCTGAACAGAGTTATGCATTGTGTGATTTAGCAAAGCGATATTGCGGAACAGAAGGCGTTTGCACAGAAAACGAAGCAGCGGTTTTGCCGCAGATTTACAAGGTGCTGAAAACAGAACTGGAAAGCAACGGACAACATGACTTGTTTTACCAGATAGAGCTTCCTTTAACCGAAGTGTTAGCCTCAATGGAAATTGAAGGATTTAAAGTAGATCGAAATCGGCTGGCAGAATTTTCAGAACACCTTTCTGAAAAAATACAAGCCCTGCAAACGCGCATTTATGCACTGGCGGGGAAAGAATTTAATATCAATTCACCCAAACAGCTGGGCGTTATTTTGTTTGAGGATTTGGGGTTACCTATTATAAAAAAGACAAAAACCGGTTACAGCACCAATGCAGAAGTTTTGGAAAAACTGCGGGGGTTCCACGAAATTATTGATCAGATTATGGAATACCGTATGTATACAAAGCTAAAATCAACTTATGCGGACGGTTTGTATCAGGTCATTGACCCGATTAGCCATAAAATTCATTCGTCTTTTAACCAGACGGTAACGGCAACAGGCAGAATCAGCAGTACAGAACCAAACCTGCAAAATATTCCGGTGCGTATTGAGTCGGGCAGACAAATCAGAAAAATGTTTATCGCTTCAGATGAACAGCATATCCTGGTGGATGCAGATTATTCTCAGATTGAGTTGCGGGTACTGGCACATATTGCGCAGGATCAGGCAATGATTCAAGCGTTTCGTGCCGGAGCGGATATCCATACCATTACGGCATCCCAGGTGTTCGGTGTGCCGGCTGAAGCGGTTACGCCGGCGATGCGGAGCCGTGCCAAAGCGGTCAATTTTGGGATTGTTTACGGTATTGGTGAATTCAGCCTGGCGCAGGATATTAAAGTAAGCCGCAAAGAAGCGGCGGCATATATTCGCAGTTATTTAGAAAAATATTCTGGTATTGCCAATTATATGAAAGAGACGGTCGCTTTTGCTAAAGAGCATGGATACGTTTCTACCCTTACGGGAAGAAGGCGATATATCCCCGAAATAAAAGCGTCTAACTTTAATTTGAGGGCGTTCGGCGAAAGAGTTGCTATGAATGCGCCCATTCAAGGTTATGCGGCGGATATCATCAAAATTGCGATGGTACGCGTTTATCAGCGCTTAAAAAAAGAAGGATTGAAATCTAAATTGATTTTACAGGTGCATGATGAACTCATTATTGACGCACTCAAAACAGAGCTTTCTCAGGTAAAGCATATTTTGAAAGAAGAAATGGAAAACGCTGTTTCTTTATCTGTTCCGTTGGTTGTGGATATGAAGGAAGGAAACAGTTGGTATGAAACAAAGTGAGGTACAGAGCGCATGATTATTGGATTAACCGGCGGAAGCGGGACAGGAAAAACAACCGTATGCCAATGGTTTGCTAAAAAGGGTTATTGTATTATAGATGGGGATCAGCTGTCACGACAGATTACAGCGAAAGGTTCGGAAACGCTAAAACAAATTATTCAAGTCTTTGGTGCGCAGTTTTTAACCGAGGACGGAAATTTAAACCGCAGAAAATTAGGATTACATGTTTTTTCAAATGCGCAGGCGCTAAAGGAATTGAACCGCATTACGCATACAGCGATTACACAGGAGGTAAAACGAATCCTTGCGCAAACCGACAAGGCGGTTATCGAGGGCGCTGCCATCCACGAATGTGAGGTATGGACACTCTGCGATTGCTGTATATTTGTTTCCTGTCCGAAAGAAAAGCAAATTGAGCGTATTATGCAGCGGGATCATTTAACAAGAGAATACGCCGAAAAAAGAATTTCAGCGCAGAAAAGCGATGCGTATTACAGACAAAAATGCGATTATGAAATCGTAAACGACGGAGAAAAAAGCATAGAAGAGCAACTGGAGGGGCTGCATTTTGATTAAACGATTATTCTGTCTGCTTTTGGCGCTGGTAATTATACTGGTTGCTGTACAGGCAGTTTCTTTCCTTTTTCCGATGCGCTATAAAAAGGAAATACAGCAGTATGCAAAGCAGAACGGATTAGACCCTGCGTTGATTGCTGCACAAATTAAGGTGGAAAGCAACTACGATGAACAAGCCGTATCGCGCAGAGGCGCGGTTGGGCTTATGCAGGTTTTACCGTCAACAGGTGTTTGGTGCGCAAAAGAAATGCAGATACAGGCATATACAGATGATATGCTGACTACCCCAAAAATCAATTTGCAAATCGGTATATGGTACGATGCGTATTTGCTTCAACAAACCGAAAGCATCGAATGGATGCTGGCGGCGTATAACGGGGGTATTGCCAATGTGGAAGCCTGGCGTGCCGACGGTATTACTCGAATAGACGAAATCCCGTTTCCGGAAACGCGTGATTATGTACGTAAAGCGCTGGCTTACCAGAAAATATATACTTTATTATATCGATTTTAAAATTCCTATGATTGACGAAAATTCTAAAAAGTGTTAAAATACATTAAACAATTTGTAACGTACAGCAACTGCGCAGAAATGTCCCAAAAGAAGTGGATGTTTGCAACAAAGCAAGCGCAATGTCTGATTTACCATAGAGGAATAACCATTCTATTATACGCCGGAAAGGAAGAGGGATCATGAATCTAAGATACGAAAGAAAAGCGCCGCAGGCAGCAGACTTTGCACCAGCAACAAAAATTATATGGCATCCAAGTGAGCTTGAAACATATTATGATCGGCCGGTAAACAGCTGCTGCATGTTCCGTCGCAAGATTACGCTTGAAAATACCGTTAAGCAGGCAAAAGTTCGTATGTTTGCGGATACAAGGTATATTTTTTACATAAACGGTGTGCAGGTTGGCAGGGGGCCTTGCCGAAGCGATCCAAGATGGCAGTATTATGATGTTTATGATGTTACGCATCTTCTCAGTGCGGGTGAGAATCTTTTGGCGGCGCAGGTTATGTATTACGGATACGGAACGGGACAGTCTATAAACCGCATTCCCGCCTTCTTTTTACAGCTGGATATATGTTTTGAGGACGGCAGCACACAGCAAATAGGAACAGACGAAAGCTGGAAAGTTAAACTGTCCGAGGCTTTTAATAAAAATGCGCCCCGCGTAAATGGCTGCAAAGGCTGCATAGAAATTTTTGACAACCGTTTTGCAGAAGCATTTATGGATATGGCATATGACGATACTGGCTGGACGGAAGCCAAAAGCAGAGATGTGCGTATGAGTCCGTTCTGGAATCTAAAGCAAAGACCTATACCGAATTTAAGCGAAAAATTAGCACCGGCTAAATGTATTGTTGCCGGCGGATTGGGCAAAACGCAAAAGGGGTTTGATCTTGCACATCTGCATTGGCAAATCAAAGCAGAGATTGAATCTTTAAACATATCACATATGTATGTACTTGGCACGGAAGGGGAATTTCCGCCTGTAGATAATGATATGTTCAGCTATGTGGTGATTGATTTTGAAAAAATACGTGCCGGCTATATTGCGCTGAATATAACGGGTTATGGCGGCGATATCGTAGATGTTGTATATGGAGAAGAGCTGTTTGACGGTAAAATTTGTTTTGACGGCGTATCCTATCGTCCCATCAGCCGGTTTATCTTGAAAGACGGCGAAAATAGACTGGAAACCAAATTCAATTATGAAGCGTTCCGCTATGTAATGCTCATTTTCCGCAATCATATCCGGAAAAATCAATTGAACGAGGTGCAAATACGCGAACGGTTTTATCCGATGGATAAGGAGTCGGTGTTCCGTACCAGCAATGAAAAACTGCAAAAAATATGGGATATCAGCCTGCATACTTTAAAACTTTGCATGCAGGACGGGTTCCTGGATTCGCCCAGCCGTGAACAGCAGCAGTGGATGGGCGACGGCAGGTTCCATGCCATTATGAATTATTATATTACCGGCGACTGCCGTATGCATGAGAAATTATTGCTGCAAATTGCGCAGTCTCAGGATATGGAAGGAATGACCACTTCCAGATATCCGGATGAAAATCATAACCTGCCGCCTATTGCGTCTTTTTGTCTGCAGTGGATCAATTCTTTCGGAGATTATTATGATTTTACCGGAAAAACCGAATGTATTGAAACCCTTTGGAATCATATCATTTCTGCAATGCGCTGGTTTTCCGGCTTTGAGAATAAGGACGGCTTGCTGGTAAATGTACCTTACTGGCAATATTACGATGTAAGCAAAGACACAGACGGTAAACTTGCAGACTTTTTCCGCGGCGGAATTGTATCATTGCTGAATATGATGTACGCGGAAGCCATGGACACGATTGTAAAACTGGCGGAAGTCATAAATGATATGGAAACGGAGCGTTTCTTCCGCTATAAATGCAAGAATTTGAAGAAAATGATCAAAAATCAGATATGGAATGAAGAAAAAGGGGCATACTGCGATTGTATAGTAGATGGCATTATGTCGCAGAGCGTGAGTGAAGCCGCAAATGCAATGGCGATTTTGGCTGTGCATCAGGCGGACGATAAGCGCGTTTCTCTTATTATAAAAAATGTATTTGAAAGCAATACGCGTATGGCGGGCGTATTTCGTGTAAGCCCATATTTTATGCTGCCGTTCTACCGCGCCCTTAGAAAAGCCGGAAGAAATGACATTGCGCTGGCAGAAACAGAGGCAAGATATGGAAAAATGGTGGAACAAGGCGCAACCAGCACGTGGGAGCATTGGGAATTGGTTGTACCCAACAGCGCTTGTCATGCATGGGGAGCCGCGCCGATTGTTTGCGTTGCGGAAAATCTTCTGGGCATTGATTTGTGTGCTAAAAAAGGTGTAAAAGCAATGCCGGCTTCTTTGGATATTGGTGAAGTAGAAGCCAATATTGTAACGCCAAAAGCAACGTTCGAAATACGGATTCAGGATGGAAAAGTTAAGAAAAATACCGTTTTACAATAATGAAGGAAAGGATGATTCAAATGACAAAAGCAGAAACTTTACAAAAAGAGTTGCTCTATACCAAAAAAAACGGATATCTAAACATAAATGAAAAAGAAAAAAAAGAAATTTTTTCATTTTGTGAAGGATATAAAACATTTTTAGATACCTGCAAAACAGAACGCGAATGTGTTATGTTTGCAATACAGAAAGCAGAGCAAAACGGTTTTGTGGATTTAAAAACAAAACAAAAATTAAAGCCCGGAGATAAAATATATACGGTAAACCGAAACAAAAGCATTCTGATAGCTGTTATGGGTGAAAAACCCGTTACAGAAGGCACTAAAATTGTTGCCGCACATATTGACTCTCCACGCTTGGATTTGAAGCAAAATCCTTTGTTTGAGAGCAATGAGATTGCGTATTTTAAAACACATTATTATGGCGGTATCAAAAAATATCAATGGACGGCAATTCCGCTTGCTTTGCACGGTACCATTATTAAACAAAACGGCGAGGTAGTGACGCTGTCTATTGGTGAAAAGGAAGGCGATCCGGTCTTTAATATCAGTGATCTGCTACCGCATCTTGCTGCTTCTCAAATGAAAGGGGATGCAACAAAAATTATTGAGGGAGAAAAATTAAATGTCATTTTAGGCAGTATTCCTTTCCAAGATGAAAAATTAACAGATGCGGTTAAATTAAATATTTTAAAGCTTCTGAATGAGGAGTTCGGTATTACTGAAAAAGATTTTGTTTCGGCAGAAATAGAAATGGTTCCGGCATTTGGGGCAAAAGATGTTGGGTTAGACCGCAGCTTGATCGGCGCTTACGGCCAAGATGACAGAGTGTGCGCCTATACCGCGCTCCAAGCCATTTTGGGCGCAGAACCTGCGCAGGAAACAAATATTTGCTATTTAGTGGACAAGGAAGAAGTCGGTAGTATGGACAGCACCGGAATGTGTTCCCGTTTCTTTGAGGATGTTTTAGCAGAGCTTTGCGAAAAAACAATGGACACATATAACGATATTGCGCTGCGGAAAGCGCTGAACCAAAGTACCTGCCTTTCATCCGATGTTACAGCGGCGCTGGATCCTAATTTTGACCACGTAATGGAAAAAAACAACAGCGCTTACTTAAACAAGGGCGTTTGCCTCATGAAATATACCGGCGCAAGAGGCAAATCCGGAACAAGTGATTGTTCCTGCGAGTTTGTACACCATGTCACCAGCACTTTAGATAAAGCAGGTGTGGTTTGGCAGACCGGCGAACTCGGAAAAGTGGACGAAGGCGGCGGCGGAACGGTAGCACAGTATCTGGCAGTATTAAACATTCACGTAATTGATTGCGGTGTGCCGCTTCTTTCTATGCATTCACCATTTGAAATTTCAGCGAAGTTCGATGTTTATCAGGCGTACAAAGGATATGTAGCTTTTTATAAGTGAGGAGCTTTATGAAAAAATTAACCTGTTTGCTGTTGTGTGTGTTTCTTATCGGCATAACCTCTTCTGCACAGGAGAATGTAGAAAATGATTATGTGCAGATAAAAAACGCAGTATTAGAATGCATTGCGCAAAAACAATATCAGCAGGCGGTTGCGTGTATTGATGCATATGCATATACCGTTCAGGAAAACCAGACGTTTTATACCGATTTGATGCATGACCGCCAGGAGATTTTGTATATTATAAGAGAAGGTTCGTTTGTGCAAACCAAACAAATGGTGCTTACTTTAGTTTTGAATAAACGGTATGAATTGTGTCTGGTTTATTTGCAGGAACAAATTCCGCTTTATGCGGACTGCCCGCGCTATGTAGAAGATTTAAACAAGGATGTACAAGCAGTTTCAGAAGTTTTTTATTCTATAGAGGCGCAGAAAATTTTAGAAACGGCACAGCAAAATGCGCAGCAAGGGAAATGGGCAGAGCAGGTTGCGTTTCTGAATCAAGAGATGCCGACGCTGGATAACCCTTATGGCAAAGCTTATCTTCCTGCGTTGAAAAATATGCTGGAAAAAGCAGAAGCTATGCTTGCCCGTGCAAAATTTGAAGGCGAATTTGAAGGGGATGGCGTTTGTCTGATTGCAGAAACAGACGCAGTCGGAACAGTGATTCGGCATCTGGTTATAAAGAAAGATGCTGCGCAGATTATTTTGGCAGATGAAAACACAAGCGCCATTTATACCGAGCCGGATTCAAATTTGATGGCATGCGGCGCATACTTGGATGGATTGAAAAATTCAGGATATATATTTGCATATGTAGAGAATAATATACTCTATTTAAGCGTAACCGCAGACGCATATGGCGGCATAAACGTGGCCGGCGAGTATGTACTTTACCGAAAATAAGAATCGTAAAATGATGGATGAAAGTTAGGTTTTATGACATGATTTCTCTATAGATTTTGGTTTGTGCGATAGGTGAAGCTGCATTCATTATATCAAAGGAGGAAACTTTTAACTACGTATAGCAAAAGCTTTTTGAAACCACCGCAGCAGCGGTGGTTTTTGCTAAGCAAAAATAAAAAGAACACGGAGGAAATTTTTCCTCCGTGTTCTTTTTTAAAGTTTTATATAGGGGTAGATATAAGCTTAGTCATCTTGAAGAGCATCATAACCTTCTTCGCCCGTACGAATCTTGACAACATTCTCAACATCATAAACGAAGATTTTTCCGTCGCCAATATTTCCGGTATAGAGCGCTTTTTTAACGGTGTCAATAACCGTCTGAACAGGTACTTTGCAAACAACAACTTCCACTTTGATCTTGGGCAGAAGGTTCATATCAACCTTAACGCCACGGTAATATCTGTCGGCGCCTTTCTGCATTCCACATCCTAAAACGTTTGTAAGTGTGATACCGGTTACGCCGATTTCATTGAGCGCGGCTTTGAGTGTTTCAAAGCGGCTGGATTTTGTAACAATCGTTACTTTTGTAAGTTTTGTCTTGTCACCACTGGTATAATCTGCAACAGGTACTGCACTTTCTACCGGAACAGCGCCTGCATATTCAGAAACAAAAGATACGGGGATTGTAGAGTCAACGGCTGGAACAAAGTCTGCATAACCGCTGGCTAAACCGTGCTCTGTGCTGTCCAGACCAAGAATTTCTTCTTCTTCAGTAACACGCAGACCAACCGTTTTCTTGATTAGAAAGAATACGATTGTCATAGTAACGGCGGTCCAAGCTAAGATTGCAACAACACCTGTAAGCTGAACAAAGAATAAATGCCATCCGCCACCATATAATACGCCGTTTGTATAGTCAAATAAGCCAACTAAAAGCGTACCTACCAGACCGCATCCGCCGTGTACGGCAACCGCACCGACCGGATCGTCAACATGCAGAACTTTATCGACAAACTCAACAACAAATACAACGACAAAACCAGCGATAATACCAACGAGTGCGGAACCGAAAGCGTCAATATTTGTGCAGCCCGCGGTAATCGCAACCAAACCGGCAAGTGAACCGTTTAAGGTCATAGAAACATCCGGTTTACCATTTCTAAGCCAAGTGATGATCATAACAGTTATAGTTGCAATTGCAGGAGAAATGGTGGTTGTTGCAAAAATCTGCGCAAGCTGTGTGGTGCTGGTAGCAGCAGCGCCGTTAAATCCGTACCAAGCAAACCAAAGAATAAATACACCTAAAGCGCCGAGTGTGATGCTGTGGCCTAAAATAGCTCTGGGCTGCTTTTTGCCATTTTCATCTACTGTGTATTTACCAATTCTGGGACCTAAGATAGCTGCGCCAATCAAGGCAGTTAAACCGCCGACCATATGTATGCAGGCAGATCCGGCAAAGTCAATAAAGCCCATTTGCGCGAGCCAGCCGCCGCCCCATACCCAGTGTGCTTCGATGGGATATACAACTAAGCTGATAACAACGCTGTAAACACAATAAGAAATAAATTTTGTTCTTTCTGCCATAGCGCCGGATACGATTGTTGCGGCAGTTGCGCAGAAAACTAAGTTAAATACCAATGTAGACCAGTCTACATTCTGGAAACCATCAAAGAGCGGAATCGGACACCAGCCAATAAAACCGCCAATATCATCCCCGCAAAGCAGGGAATAACCAAGAAGTAAAAATGCAGGTGTGCCTAAGCAGAAATCCATCAGATTTTTCATGATGATATTGCCTGCATTTTTGGCTCTGGTAAATCCAGATTCTACCATCGCAAAGCCGCATTGCATAAAGAATACTAATGCAGCACCAATTAAAAACCACACAGAGAAAACTTCACCCTGTACAGCAGATAAGATATTAGCATCCATTTAAAACGCCTCCTAAAAATTTAATGAACTATAATCACACGCTGAATAGTAAATCGCTATATGTCGGTATGGGCCAGTATTCAGCTGAAACCATGGTTTCTAACTCGTCAGCTACTGCTCTGACGTTTTGCATAGCTTCGAATACTTCGTTTGCGTAATAACGCGCATTTTCCAAAATATCTTCCTTATCCTTAGCACCAATCAATACTTTATCCAGTTTTTCAATCTTTTTGTACAGACAACCGGCTAAAGAGGAAATAGATGCAGCCAGCTCTTTTTCGGTTTCATAATCAATACCGCCGATCGCAGCTTTGGTTTGCACGCTTTCCGCAAGATAAGTTGAATATTTCAGTGCCGCCGGCAAAATATCTCTTTTTGCCATATCCAGCATGGTTAACGCTTCAATATTGATAATCTTTGAATAGGTTTCTACTATAATTTCATAACGGGAGCGGATTTCACTGCCTGATAAAATTTTATATTTTTCAAACAGTGCAATGTTTTCATCACTGATATAGGTTGGTAATGCATCCACTGTGGATTTGAGATTGTATAAACCTCTTTTTTCCGCTTCTGCAACCCATTCATCTGAGTAGTTGTTGCCGTTGAAAATAATTCTTTTATGTGCAGAAATTGTTTCCTTAAGTAGTTTTGCAAGTTCTTTGTTAAAATCTTTAGCACCCTCTAAGCGGTCTGCAAACTGGCAAAGAGAATCTGCAACAATGGTATTTAAAATATAATTGATGCAAGCAATAGACATAGAAGAACCGGGCATTCTGAATTCAAACTTGTTTCCTGTAAAGGCAAACGGAGATGTTCTGTTTCGGTCGGTTGTGTCTTTCGGGAATTTTGGCAACAAATCAACGCCAAGTTCTAATTGTTCTTTTGAAGCCTTTTCAAACGAAACGCCGTTTTCAATGCACTCTAAAACGCGGGTCAGTTCTTCGCCGAGGAAAATAGAAACAATAGCCGGCGGTGCTTCATTTGCGCCTAATCTATGATCGTTGCCTGCGGAAGCGACGCTTACTCTGAGTAAGTCAGCATGTTCGTCTACCGCTTTGATGACTGCACAAAGGAACAAAAGGAACTGCGAATTATCCTGCGGTGACTCTCCGGGATCCAACAGATTGCCAATGCCAGCCGCGGAGAACGACCAGTTGTTGTGTTTACCAGATCCGTTTACACCCGCGAACGGTTTTTCGTGCAGTAAGCATACCAAATTGTGTTTTTCTGCAACACGTTTCATTTCTTCCATGATCAACTGGTTTTGATCGGTTGAGACGTTGGAAGTGTTGAAAAGCGGTGCCAATTCGTGCTGCGCGGGCGCAACTTCGTTATGTTTGGTTTTTGCGACAATACCTAATTTCCAAAGGGCTTCGTCTAAATCTCTCATGTAATCAGATACTCTGGTTTTGATATTACCAAAATAATGATCTTCTAATTCCTGACCTTTCGGTGGTTTAGAACCTAATATCGTTCTGCCGGTAAAAATTAAATCTTTTCTTTTATTATAAAGGTCTTTGTCTACCAAGAAATATTCTTGTTCAGCGCCGACTTGTGAAGCAACATGGGTTGTGGTTTTGCCAAACAATTTTAAGATACGTTTTGCTTGTGTATCTAAAACCTGCATGGAGCGCAGCAAAGGCGTCTTTTTATCCAATACTTCGCCGGTATAGGAACAGAAAACAGTAGGAATATAAAGTGTGCCATCTTTAACAAATGCGAAAGAAGTAGGATCCCATGTGGTGTATCCTCTTGCTTCAAAAGTAGCACGCAGGCCGCCCGACGGGAAGCTGGAGGCATCTGGTTCTCCTTTAATCAGTTCCTTGCCTTTAAATTCCATAATAACTTCGCTGTTAGACACTGGAGAAATAAAGCTGTCGTGCTTTTCTGCCGTGATGCCTGTCATTGGCTGGAACCAGTGGGTGTAGTGCGTTGCGCCTTTTTCAATGGCCCAGTCTTTCATAGCGTTTGCAACAACCGTTGCAACTGAACTGTCCAGCGGAGTGCCGTCTTCAATTGTTTTTTGTACGGCTTTAAAAACATCTTTCGGAAGTCTTTGCTTCATAACTTTTTCATTAAAAACTGCACTTCCAAATAACTCCGGTACATTTACCATAAAATTACCTCCTATAATCACTTTTTTGAAAACTAAAGGCGCCGCCCGTTTTTCGGACAGCGCCTTTGCTGTTTTCTCTTGTATGCATTAAATATAACACATTATTTTCGGTTTGTCAAGCATTATTTTTAAAAAAATTAATTTTTTTTTGAAAATAGTACAAGCTTGCACAATT
>CALXJH010000135.1 GCA_944388555.1 uncultured Clostridia bacterium | reverse complement strand
AAAAAAGCATTTTGGCAGGAAAGTATATCGCTCGGTTATACCAAGAAATGTACGGCTGTCCGAAGCCCCTTCTTTTGGTGAGCCGATTATTGTTTTCTACAAGCCGGCAACCGGGGCGACCGCTTATATGAATTTAGCAAAAGAGATTATTGAGAGAAACAAATAATGTTCCACGTGGAAGATTGGAAGGATGACACAAATGGCAAACAAACGAGGGCTTGGGAAATGGCTTGGCGTAAATGCGCTGATACCTGAAGTGCAGGAAAACGAAGAAATTTTGCAGGCAGAAAGTTTGCTTCCTCTAAATGAAATAGAACCCAATCGCCAACAACCCCGAAAAAAATTTGACCCCGAAAAATTGCAGGCGTTGGCAGATTCTATCCGTGAACACGGCATTGTGCAGCCGCTTATTGTGGTTAAAGAAGCGGACTATTACAAAATAGTTGCGGGAGAAAGACGATGGCGTGCTGCAAAAATGCTCGGACTTAAAGAAGTTCCGGTTATTATTAGGGCGTATACCTCCCTTCAATCAGATGAAATTGCTTTAATTGAAAATTTGCAGAGAGAAAATCTCAGTCCGATTGAAGAGGCTGCCGGATATAAACAGCTCATGGATAAATTCGGATTAACACAGGAGGACGTGAGTCGGAAAATGGGCAAAAGCCGTCCGGCAATTGCAAATGCGCTTCGACTGCTTACACTTCCCCAACAGATACAGCAGCTTGTAGAAAACGAAAAAATATCGGTTGGACACGCGAAAGTGCTGCTGGGGTTAGAACATCCTGCCGAAATTGAGCGCGTTGCAAAAGAGATAGTCAGTAAAGGGCTGAGTGTGCGGCAAACAGAAGAAATGCTAAAGAAAAAGCCGCGAAAAGAAAAGAAAAAAATAGAAACCAATGAAAATATTGCGAACGCAATACTGGATGCGTGTAATAAGCTGGAAAGAAAATTGGGCACAAAAGTCAAAATTCATTATTCAGCAGCCTATAAAGGAAAAATTGAAATTGCATTTAATGATTTAAAGCAAATGACCCGGCTGTTAGAGGAGATTGAAAATGAATAAATTTACAAATCAGTTCTGGAAGTATGCAATTTGCTTATTGGTAGTGGGTGTAATTTTGGTGGCAATTGGCGGACTGAGTGTAAGCCGCACAACCATAGCCAACAAGAGAGAATTAGCACTAAATATGACATATAAAGAAAAAGTAGCTGCTATCAGCAACGAAAACCTGACATTGAAACAAGAAAACAAGACATTAAAGGAAGAAAATCAGACGTTGACAGATACAGCAAATTTACAGGAAAAGAAAGCCCAGACAGCGGAAGCGTTTATTAAAATGTCAATCTATGTAGAAAAAGAAGAATATGAAGCGGCAAAGAAAGAGTTAGGGAAAATCGACGCTGCCCTGCTCCCGGCAGAGGCACAGGAACAGTTTTCTATGTATCAGCAGCTTTTACAGGAAAACGAAGACTAAAAATAGCCGTTTTATGAATCGGGATTTCTTCTATTATATTTAAGCAGCGCCTTTAACAATGATGTCAAAAAAATATACAGCAAAATAGTAAAAAAAGCTTGCCTTTTCAAAAAAAGTGTGGTATAATAAAGCTCGCTGAAAAAACGAGGCGTAGCTCAGTTTGGTAGAGTGCTTGGTTTGGGACCAAGATGCCGCAGGTTCAAGTCCTGTCGCCTCGACCACGTCGCCGCAAGAGTTATTTTGCTTGCGGCGGCTTTTTTTACATAAGCCAGCGTTCGCTTTAAATACTGCGGCCCTTGCTTTGTCAAAAGTGTTATTCAGCGTACTCAGCCGGTTATAAATGCTGTAAAAAGGTTTGCGGTCTTACTTTCAACTTTTAGTGCGGCGCGTACAGAAAAGCGGCCATTGACTTTATAACATTTTTTGAAAGTCATGTGAGAACATCTGCGCCACGGCGGAACAAACTTCGCACCGTCCTGCCTTTTTTTTTATATTAAACGCGCACCTGCTGATCTTTTTTGGCTTAAAAAGCAAAGGAAACATTGCCTGTTTTACTGCAAGTATATAATAAGAATACGTTTTACCATCTTTTGAAAATATTTTGTGTGATTTATGTACTTTCATTTGACCGGAATTTTGGTTAAGCACAAAAAAGTAAAATGCTTTTACAATTAAACAGAGAAATTTGTTGAATAATATGGCTTGACTTTTATGCGCGTTGAGCAGAAAAGTGTAGAAATAAAGCCTTGCATTTAGTTGTTCAGACTTGTTGCAACAAGACGCTGTAAGTTCTATAATTATATGAAAGGGAATGAGGTTCTCCCGAAGGAAATATCCTTAAACCGCTGTTAATGCTGATGACTTCTGCAATTTTTTTTTGCAGAAAGCATCGGCTTTTTATTATTTTGGAGGTGTTTGAAATGATCCTGTCGCTTGCGTTTATATTTCTTGTTGGTTTGGTATTAGCGGCAATTTGTAAACAAATCAAAATGCCACGCATGATTGGTATGCTTATAACCGGTGTTATTTTAGGCCCATGCGCATTAAATCTGTTGGATCCTACTATTCTGCATATATCTTCTGAAATACGACAAATGGCATTGGTTATTATTTTAATTAAGGCAGGCCTGTCACTAAATATTTCGGATTTAAAAAGTGTTGGCTGACCGGCCATTTTGATGTCTTTTTTATCTGCACTCTTCGAAATGACTGCAATTATTGCGTTCGCTCCGTATTTACTGCATGTCACGATAACAGAGGCGGCTATTATGGGCGCTGTTCTTGCCGCTGTTTCGCCTGCTGTTGTTGTGCCCAAAATGGTGCAGCTTATGGAATCAGGTTATGGGACGAATAAGTGCATATCCCAACTTATTCTCGCAGGGGCATCGCTTGATGATGTATTTGTTATTGTTCTATTCTCTGTGTTTGTTGGAATGGCACAAGGCAAATCTGTAAATATAATGCAGTTGACACAGATTCCAGTATCTATTTTTTCAGGCTTTATCCTAGGCGTATTGGTCGGACTTATATTATCTTGGTTGTTTCGTATAGCACATGATATAAAACAATCAATAAGAAACAGTGTAAAAGCAATTGTTGTTCTAGCAAGCGCATTTCTTTTAATAGGTATAGAAGAATGGGCAAAAAGTTTTATGGCTATATCCGGTCTGCTTGCGGTAATGAGCATGGCTTGTACAATACAGCTAAAATGCACCCCGTCAGTGTCTGCGGCTCTGTCGCATAAATACGGGAAAATATGGATTGCGGCAGAAGTTATATTATTTGTCTTGGTGGGGGCAGCGGTTGATATTCGTTATACATTACAGGCAGGTGGAGTTGCAGTTATATTGATTCTATTAGCACTGGTTTTCCGATCGCTTGGCGTGCTGGTCTGCTTGGTTAAGACGCCGCTTGATTTTAAAGAAAAACTGTTTTGTGTAATAGCGTATATCCCAAAAGCTACCGTGCAGGCGGCAATAGGCTCTGTTCCCCTGTCGCTGGGAATTCCTTGCGGTAACCTGGTGCTTTCGGTTGCTGTGCTTTCTATTTTGATAACCGCGCCGCTCGGTGCGTTCGGTCTGGAAGCAAGCTATCAAAAATTATTGTGCACAACACAAGAGAGACATCCTTAAAAATAATGCATAAAACTATAATGTATTTCAGGGCAGTTTGCTTTTGGCTGTATATTCTAAAAGCCGTGTTATTTAGAAGTATACAATATAATTTTCAGCCGAATAGTTGTTTTGAAAAAAAATATACTTTTTCACAAAAAACTATTGTGTTTTTCGGGAAAATAGAGTATAATACACAAAGAGTACTATATAAGGAGGAATTTTACTATGTCAGTAAAAGTTGCAATTAATGGTTTTGGCCGTATCGGTCGTCTGGCTTTCAGACAGATGTTCGGCGCAGAAGGTTATGAAATCGTTGCAATTAACGATTTAACAAGCCCCAGCATGCTTGCACATCTTCTGAAGTATGATTCTGCACAAGGCAGATACGATGGTCATACAGTAGAAGCCGGCGAAGATTCTATTACAGTTGACGGCAAAACAATTAAAATTTATGCAGAAAAAGATGCAAAAGATTTACCATGGGGTAAAATTGGTGTAGATGTTGTTTTAGAATGCACAGGATTCTATTGCTCTAAAGACAAATCACAGGCACATATCGATGCCGGTGCAAAGAAAGTTGTTATTTCAGCGCCTGCTGGAAACGACCTCAAAACAATTGTATACAGCGTTAATGAAAAAACATTAACAAAAGAAGATAAAATTATTTCCGCGGCTTCCTGCACAACCAACTGTCTGGCACCTATGGCAAAGGCTTTGAATGATTATGCACCTATCCAGACAGGTATTATGGCAACCATCCATGCTTATACAGGCGATCAGATGATTTTGGATGGCCCGCACAGAAAAGGCGATTTGAGAAGAGCAAGAGCTGGTGCGGTTAACATCGTTCCGAACTCTACAGGTGCTGCAAAGGCAATCGGTTTGGTTATACCTGAATTAAACGGAAAATTGATCGGCGCTGCACAGAGAGTACCTGTTCCGACAGGTTCTACAACCCTTTTAACAGCAGTTGTAAAAGGAACAAATATCACAAAAGAAGGCATCAATGCCGCTATGAAAGCACAAGCTTCCGAGTCTTTTGGTTATAACGAAGATCAGATTGTATCTTCCGACATTATTGGTATTAAATATGGTTCTTTGTTCGACGCAACCCAGACCATGGTTGCACAGATTGCAGATGATCTGTACGAAGTACAAGTTGTTTCCTGGTATGACAATGAAAATTCATACACAAGCCAAATGGTTAGAACCATTAAATATTTTGCAGAATTATAATTTCAATTTACTTAATATAGAAAAAGCTGCCCGTTTTGAGGGTGGCTTTTGCTATGTAAACAGGCATATAATGTTACAAAAATTGTCTATTGTAACAAAATACACTGTATGTTGACAGTTATTTTACAATTCTGTTACAGTTGCGAAAATGCTATTGACAGAACATAAAATATCATTGTATAATGTCGGTGAAGCAGGAGGAGGGAGAAACTCCCTAGAGTGGATAAAACCCCGTGTTGGGAGCATGTCCCTCAACCAAATCCTTTTGCCAACAAAAAATTATTATATTAAGGAGGAAGATTTTCATGAAAAATCTGACAAGAGTTCTTGCATTAGTTCTCGTGTTCTCTTTAGTATTGGGAACAGTTGCGTTTGCGGCTTTTACCGATGTTGAAAGCACAGATGACTATGCAGAAGCCATTGAAACATTGGCAGCTTTTGGCATCATCCAAGGTTATGAAGATGGAACCTTTGGTGCTGATAAAGCTATCACAAGAGCTGAAGCTGTTGCAATTGTCAACAGAATTCAGAACTTGTCTGATGCTGCTTCCGGTGCACAGGGTGCTTCCCTTTACACAGACGTTGCAGCAGATCACTGGGCACTTGGTGATATCAACTTAGCTACACAGATGGGTATCATCAGCGGTGATGGTAACGGTTTATTCAGACCGGAAGACCAGGTTTCCTATCAGGAAATGGTTAAAATGCTGGTAGTAGCTTTAGGTTATCAGCCTGCAGCAAACGACAAAGGCGGTTGGCCGACAGGTTATCTGGTAGTTGCTTCTCAGTATGGTATCTTAGAAGATACTGTAAATGGTGGTGCAACACCGGCAACCAGAGGTGTTGTTGCACAGTTAACATTTAACGCATTAACAGCTCCTACAATGGAGCAGACCGGTTTCGGCGACAACAAGAGCTATGAAGTACAGAATGTAGCTGGTGCTAGGAAGACCATCTTAACAGAAAAACTCAGCATCAACAAGATTGACGTTACTCCGGTTGCTAACGATGTTACATACATCGAAGGAAACGCAACATGCAAAGTTGGTTATGTAAAAGTTAAAATTCCGGAAGTTACCGGTTATACACCTTCTGATAACGACTCCTTCTATGGTGTGAAAGCTCCGTTTGCTCTTGCAAGCAAAGATGCTGATCAAACCTATGAAACATTTGTTGCTGGTACTTCTACAATCGGCGAACAGTTAGGTTATTCCGCTGTTGCTTACATTAAGCAAAACGCTGATAAAGAATGGGAAGTTATCTATTCTACAGTTGAAGCTGGTAAAAACACAGTTGTTGAAGTAGATCCTTCTACTTTCTATAGCTACAGCAACTATCAATTAGAAGTTAGAGATGATGACACAAACCTGAAAGAAAAATATGATTTTGATGCGAACACAAGAGTAATCATCAATGATGAAGCTCAGGCAGATGATTATATTGATACTTTTGGTGAAGCAGACTTCCAGTATGATGATGGTTCTTACATCGAAGGTACTGTAAAATTACTCTACTCTTCTAAGAGCGATGATGTAGTTGATTATATCTTTATCGATAAATACTACACAGATCGTGTTTCTGAAGAATCTCCTTCTGGTAAAACAATTGAGTTAGACCAGTATGGTGTAATCAGACTCGACAAAGAAGAAAACAAGAATTTAGTTTATACTTTGAAATTAGATGGCGAAGATGTAGAACCTTCTGAATTGCAGGAAGGCGATATCGTTACTTTCAAAGAAGCAAATGACAAGAATTATTATGAAATTTTAGTTTCCAGAGCTACTGTTGAAGGTACTGTAGACGCAACATATGAAGAAGCCGGCACAAAATATTATGAAGTTGCTGGTAAAGATTATGAAGCTTCTGTAAGTGCAATTGCGGGCGGTTTTGATACAAAACTTTCTTCTGTACGTCCTGGTTCTGCTGGTACATTCTACTTAGATGTATTTGGTAAGATCGCTTACTTCGACAGAACATCTGCGGTTTCTGCTGACAAGAACTTCGGTTTTGTTAACAGTTATGGTCAGACAAGCAGCAACTCTATGAACCCGAAATTCGGTGTTGAAATCTTAGCTACAGACGGTAGTGTTGCAACATATAATTTTGCAAACAAAGTAACCGTTACAACAAACTCTTTTGACGGCGATGCTGTTGTTGATGATGAAGGTATTTCTTACACAACTGTTGTTGACCAAGGAAGCAGCAAAGTTTTGAACGAAGATATTGAAGATGCTTTAGCATTGGCATATGGCAAACTGTTCGATTACACATTGAACTCCTCCGGTGATATCAGTGCATTCACAGTTTGGAGCGGTAACGCTGATTCTTCCTTAGATGAAGCATACTTTACATTTAATGGTGAAGGCAGTGCAGCATTTAATGAAAGAAAATCTTCATTAGGTAACTTTGTAATTACAGATGACACTGTTGTATTCTATGTTGGCGAAGATGATTCTGATGATTATGCAGTTACTGATAAGTCCTTCTTCTATGACGATGAAGATTATACCTATTTAGCATACTGCACAATCAATGGTAACAGCGGTAAAGAAGTTGGCGCAATTGTTATCACAAGCCAGGCAACTTCTGCTTCTCAGAGAGAAGATATTGCTGTATTCGTTAAGAGTGCACTTGTTAAGAATACAGAAGGCGTAACTGTTTCTCAATTGTCCTTCTATCAGAATGGCGAATTGGTTGAAATGATGGGTGATTCTCAGAGCGTTGCAAACGGTTTGAATACAGGTGATGTATTTGAATACGACAAGAACGCTAAGGGTGAAATCACTTCTGTTACACCTATTTCCCTTGATTATGAAGACTGGGCTTATCCGGAATATGATTCTGGACAAAAAGTTAACTACGTATATGGTCAGGTTTACGACAGAACCACAACTTCTGTTAAACTCGGCGGATTTGCATCTGATAACTGGGATACACACATTATTCCGGATACTGCAAACGTATACATGGTTGACTACTCCGGTACAAAAGTAACTGTAAGTGTTTCTAGCATCAAAGACGTTACAAAGAACAGATATACCAATGCAGGTGTATTGTACGACGAAGATGATGCAGATAACTTCATGGTTTGCATTAAGTACAATGAAGACGATGTTATCGGCGTTGTAATTTACAAGAATATGATTTCTGGTATCGACAACCATGGTAAACCGATCTTCAAATAAGATTTAAAATCTTTCAGACTGGGCAAGCAATTGCCCAGTCTGTTTTTTTGCCTAGAAATTTTATGCGTAAAAACAAAATCTAATATAAACACATAAAAGCCAAATATAAATACATGTATTTATTTTGCGCCTTGGTGTATGATAATAGTATATATAATAGTATGCATATGTTTAATCCACGATAAAGGAGTGTTATAAATGACAAAACGATTTCTGAGCATTATTGTTGCCATAGCGTTGCTCATGACAATTTCGCCGGCATCTGTTTTTGCGGCAGATTCTGTGCGTCCCTATATTGAAACCAACGGATTTCCGACACAGTGGCAGCAGACGCATGCTGAAGTTACTATTACTGCTAAGGATGATGATTCTGGCGTAAAAAGTATGACAGTTAACGGTGTGCCGGTGCAGGAAAGCGGTATGGCGGCCGGCGGTGCAACTATTCAGCCTGACGGCACTCCTTATTATAAACTAAAGCAGATTGCGTATGATGAAGAGCAAAACTTATTAACGATGGGGCTTTTTATCGGAAATGTGCAGGCAACAGCCGGACAATTTGCATTTCAGTATGACACACAAAAAATGGATCCGTATGATGTGCTGTTTGAACAAGTTTTTGATGAAACGTTATATCAAGACTCTGTTGCAGCAGGCGAATCAGTATATCAATATTATTATACTGCGTATGCGAGAACAACGCAGGAAAGAACAGAGTATGATCTTACACCGCAGGCATATTTTAAATCTGTTGCAACACAGCTTCTTTTAAACGCTCCGGCAGCAGACCGTAAAGGCGCGATGGATTTAGATACCCAAAAAGGTGTGGGGTATGTCTCGTGGCTTGCTTTGAGCACAGTAGTAGATGCCACACAATATGAATTGCCGCTTCTTAAACTTGTTTTTAAATTAAAAGATTCTGTTACAATAGAAAACTTAGATGCTTCAAGTTTTACCGTTCCCTCTGTATCGGATTTAGATAATCCATCTGTTTCAGATTCTGCATCCATGGCACAGATTACGGTTGAAGGAAATCCGATTACATATAGAACAGAGGATGGTACAATGCTGCAGGCATATACCATCAATGGCAAAACCTATGGCGACGGTTCAAGTGCAGGCGAATTCATTTACCGCGGTTCTACACAAGAAGCTGTAAACCATGCGTTTGTGGTACATGTAGAAGACAATGAAGGAAATGTATATGATGAAACAATTCCTGTTTTGGTAGATGATGCAACAACCATTTCTGCGCCTGATTTTCATGTTTCAACAGAGCAAACGACCATAACGGTATCGGATTTTTCTGTAGCGACCACTCCCCTTTCTGGCGTTACCTACTCTGTGGCGCTATATGAAGGTAGAAACATACTGGAAAAAAAGTATGCTGCAGACGGTAAATTGCCGGTTGTTTTTGAAGGGCAAGAAGATAAGACATATTCCGTTGTGGTTACGGCAATTAGCGGGACAGGTATTACAAACACAACACAAAAGACAGTAACGATTGAAAAAGGCGACACAACCGGTCCGGTCATTCAAGTATCCGGTGTCCCGGAGGGATGGTCAAACCAGAATGTTACCCTGGTGATTTCGGCTGAAGATGTTTCCGGCATCAAGGCGATTTATGTCGGCGGCGAAGTTTTAACCGGATCTGAATATATCGTTTCAGCAAACGGCGAGAACAATTTGCATATTACGGCAATTGACAATAAAGATAATGAATCTACAAAAGATATTATAGTAAAAATTGATAAAGAACTTCCGATCCTTACCGTTTCAGATGCACCTACACTTCCCTGCCAAACATATACATTTACGCTGAATGCGCAGGATAACGGCGGTTCTGGCTTAAAAAGTGTGACAGTTAATGGAACGGATATAACCAATCAGCAAACCTACCAAATAAGTAATAATGGTACGTATACTTTTATTGCCGAGGATAATGCCGGAAACCAGACGGAAGTGGTTCGAGAGGTAACAAACATAGATAATACAAAACCGCAGATACAAGTTACCGGCAATCCGACCGAATGGACAAATCAAACACAAACAATTTTAATTGAAACAGATGAAACTTGCCGTATTCAGGCAGACGGCGCTGAACTTACAGCAAGTGGAACTTCTGCACAGATTCAGGTAGAAAATAATAAAACGATACGGATTACCGCAACAGATTTGGCAGGCAATGTGGAAGAACAAACGGTAGTGGTTGATAAAATTGACAAGATGTCGCCGCAGCTGCAGGTTACAGGCGAACCGACCGAGCCATGCCAGGAGGTGCAGTTTATTATATCTGCTGACGATGCTGCATCCGGCATTAAATCTGTGACGGTAAATAGTGTGGATATTACAGGTCAGAAAGAATATACTGTTACGCAAAACGGCGTGTATAATTTTGTTGCGACCGACAATGCAGGAAATACGCAAAGTTATCAGGCAAATATTACTTTGATTGATAATGAGCTGCCTGTCATTCAGCATTCTTACGATTCGGCGGCCGGTTGGACCAATCAAAGTATAACCATTCAAATTACGGTAGATAAATCTTGCCGTATTACTGTTGGCGAAGAGATATTAGAAGAAGATGCTACAACAGCGCAGTTTGTAGCTGAATATAACGGTGTATATACCGTCAAGGCGGAAGATGCCGCTGGCAATACGGCGCAAATAGAGATTGTTGTTGGTAATATTGATAGACAAGATCCAACAGCCCAAATAACGGTTTCGCAGGATTGGGCTAAAGAGAATGTGATTACTATTGCGGCAGATGACGGTGAGGGATCCGGAATCCGTTCGGTTATGGTTGACGGACAGGAAGCTGTTGGAAGCAATGGTCAGTATAAGGCAATCGTTACAGAGAACAAAACATACACGGTGCAAATCACAGATTACGCAGGAAATCTATTTGAAACAACCGCTGAGATAACAAAAGTTGACACAACCGCACCGGAATTGCAAGTTTCAGATGTTCCTTCCCAGGATTGCAAATCTTTTGACTTTAATATTTCTGCAATAGATACGCAATCGGGTGTGAAAAAAGTTACAGTAGATGGTGTAGATATCACGGGACAGTCTGTTTATACGGCAGATCAGAATAAAACCTATACATTTGTAGCAGAAGATAATGCGGGGAATACCACAACCGTCCAGCGCAACGTTACAGTTATTGACAATCAGCCGCCTACGATACTGCAAATTTCCGGAAACCCAACACAATGGACAAATCAAAGCGCGCAGATAACCATAACAACCGATGAAGCTTGCACGGTGACTGTAGATGGCGTGCTGGCAGCGCAGAATGCTACCCAAGCTACCTTTACCGCAC
Organism: uncultured Clostridia bacterium; assembly: GCA_944388555.1. GTDB lineage: Bacteria > Bacillota > Clostridia > RGIG6154 > RGIG6154 > RGIG6154. The sequence goes on along the minus strand of CALXJH010000135.1, from coordinate 7,159 downwards.
CTGCCAATAAAGCATATGCTGTAGTTTTAACAGACGCGGTTGGAAATGAAATACAGGAAACGATTATTGTAGATAAAATTGATCTTGATCCGCCGCAGGCAACAGCAACATACCCAACAGAATGGTGTAAATCCGGAGAAATTATTTTGCAGGTTTCTGATGGCTTGTCAGGCATTAGGGAAGTTACATACAACAATGCGCCGTTACAGGCAACAGATGGAAGATATGTTTTGCCGATAACAGCAAATGGTGAATATGTGTTCGTAATGTCGGATTTGGCAGGAAATACGGATACTAAAGTAGTGGTGGTTGATAAAATTGATAATGTACCACCCCAGTTAGAGCTTAGCGTTGACAACGGAGCTGCAGCAAAAAGCCGGGATGTGGTGATTACCTATTCTGATACAGAGTCCGGCGTTGCTTCTGTAACGGTTAACGGCGAAGCTTATTCTGGCGTTTCGGGATCGGCTTATACCGCAACCAGCAACGGAATTTATGAAGTGGTTGTTACGGATAATGCGGGCAACGAAGTGACAAAACAGGTTACTGTAGAAAATGTGGATTCTGAAGCTCCCGTGTTTGATGGCGAAATTATCATAAACGAAGTAACCATTGATTCGGCAACAGTAACGTTGCCGACAGCGACTGATATAAATATGGTTACTTACCAATTATTATTAAACGATCAGGAAATTCCTTATGAACAAGTAAAGACCTTAACTGGATTATCAGCAGGAAATGTATATAACATTACACTCAGGGCAACAGACAGTGTTGGCAATACAGCCGAGACGAGCAAGCAGTTTGCAACTACCGGCGTCGGTTCTGTGTCGGTAGAGTTGGATTTAACAGGTATTACGACTACAGAAGTTCCGCTCAAAATGACGGCTACTGTAAATGGTATCACAAAAGATATCGGAGTAGATGGCAAGGCTGTATTTGATAATTTGCCTGCAGGCCAATATACAGTTAAGATGGAAGGGCAAGGATATATTACTTTTGAAAAAACAGAGATAGAAGTTGTTGCGAACGAAACGACAGTTGTCGCTGTTAATACGGAAGCAGAGTTCTTGGCCGGAGATGTAATATCCAATGGCGTGATTGATATTTTCGATCTAAATGCGGTTGCTTCTAACTTTGTGAGTGAAAAATATGCAAATGAAGCATTGATTCGATTTGATTTAAATCGCGATGGTGTTATTAACGAAGCAGATGTGCTTATCTTGGTAAAAAATGTTTTAAAAATACAAAACTAATCTAAACAGTAAATGCCGCAGGCGAAAAGCCTGCGGCATTTTTTACATTACAAAAGCGTGAACAAGTGCAAGCATCATGCTGCGCATACAAATTAGAAGAAGGCGCCAAAGACTGTTGCGACCGGATTAGCCATTATCAGAGCAACACATATTTGTTTGGTTTCTTTCGGCAAGATGTTTTTATAGAACGAAGGATCTGTGCTACGCTTTGAGAATGGACAAGGCTTTTTGACAAAATAGTTTTGCGGGGCGTATTCGATGACCACATTGTCTCCATTATGAATGCTTTTAAAGCCCCCGCAGACTTTTTTGTCTGCGGGGGCTATATGGTTGCACAAATATTATATAACTATTTATATCGGATATTTATAGTTCGAGACTACGCTTTTTATTGCATTGCGGCAAACGGCTTGCCAAATAAAGGCATTTTATAGAAGCGTGCTGTTAAAAGTTTTCTCGTCGCCTTAAAATACTGAGAACCAGTCCCATGGCGATAAAAGAAGTAATAATGGAAGAACCGCCATAACTGAAAAATGGCAACGGTATGCCTGTTACCGGCATAATACCAATGGACATACCGATATTTTCAAATGCCTGAAAAATAAACATGGATGCGACACCCATACAAACAAGAGAGCCAGCAGAGGATTTTACAGTGGTAGAACCTTTTATGATCCGGAAAATTATATAGGATAATAGCAAAATAACCAACAAGCAGCCAAAAAATCCCAACTCTTCCCCTGCCACAGCAAAAATGAAATCCGTATGTTTTCCGGGCAAATAGTTAAGCTGAATTTGCGTCCCTTTAAACAAGCCTTTGCCCCAGAATTCCCCTGCACCGACCGCCAGTTTGGATTGTATAACATTATAGCCGCTGCCGGCTGGATCTGCTTCGGGATTTAAAAATACACGGATACGGTTTTTTTGAAATTCATCTAATACGAAAAACCATAGCAGTGGTGAGGCCGCCGCAAAACTTCCGGCAGCAATTATAAAGTAACGCAGTTTAAGTCCTGCGTAAAACAACATGACAATGGCAATAAAAATAAAAACCATGCTTGTACCATAATCGGGCTGCAATAATATCAAGCCTAAAGGTACGCACAAATGCAGCAGTAAAAGCAAAATTGTAGAAAGCTTGTTTATTTTTTCCTGCACGGCTGCGATATGGCATGCAAATGTAATAATAAATCCAACTTTTGCAAACTCAGACGGCTGAATATGAACAGGTCCTATGGCAATCCAGCCTACAGTACCTACGCTTTCCCCCGTCCCAATAAACAAAACTAAGATCAATAGAAAAATGTATATAACAAAAATAAACTTATTCAATGTCAGCAACACCTGATAATCCATCGCTGCCAGTATGAGCATACAAGCGATTCCTACAAGCATTGCAAACCCCTGTATAATAATGTTGGATTTTGATTCGCTGCTTTTCACTGCGCTTGTAATCAGAAGAAGTCCGTAAACGGACGCTAGAATGGTCGCAAGTATTAACTTTACATCTGTTTTTTCTCTTGCAGAATAACGCATTTTTTCCTCCGTATAAAATCTAATCTACTTTTATTATAATCCAAAACCGCGCGTTTGTAAAGAAAAACTATTGACTTTTATATAAAACAAGATTATAATAGTAGCATGAATTCGTATATTTTCTGTTTTGTAAACAGGTATTTTGGAGGAGTGAATTTGAAAAAGTATATTGCTTGTATTTTAATTGCTTTTTCCCTTTTTTCCTGCCTGCCAACAGCGGCAGAAGAAACAGCAAGTGTTGTGCTGTCGGTTTCTGCGCCGGATCATGCTGGAGTGGTAGAAATTTCTATGCATGTATATAATGCCACATTCCATGGCATACAGGCCGCTATTTTCTATAAACCTGCACAGCTTGAAATTACGGACGAAACTTTCCAACAGATGGAGATGGGACAGCAAATACCAATTGTGGGCGGCAGCACGCAGACACAAAATGTCTTATCCTTGGTACAGGCGAAAGCCGTGCCAGCAGAAAATTATTTTTCCATCGCTGCAATTGTGAATCTCGGGCAAAAAATCCCGAATGAATATGTAAACGAAAACAGGCAAATTGTAGCAGATGATAATGGCATAACGATTTTTAAATTAAAGGCAAAGAAATTGACTGACGCACAAGTCGATATTGCTTTTGCGACAGAAAAAAACGGAGGTTTTGATGCGACCAATCCAGAGGGGGTAAAGCTTGCACTCGGCAGCAAGCTGATAGACGTGCAGGCGCAAATCGTTTATGAAGAAACAGGAGAATCTTCTGTGATAAACATCCCGGGCAAGGATACAACGCAGCAAAAAGACGAGCAAACATTAAGAAAAGAACGTATCCAGGGAACCGTAATTCTCCAAATCGGTAATTATGCTGCAGTTGTAGATGGTGTGCTGTTTTGGGTGGACGATCAAAACAAATCTGTGCTGCCGTATATTAAACAGGATAGGACTATGGTGCCGCTCCGCTTTATAGCAGAAAACTTAAATGCCACAGTCGAGTGGCGAGAGCAGACACAGGAAATTCTGATTACTAAGGATGACAAACAAATTGTTTTTTCAATAGGAAATATGCAATATAGTATAAACGGGCAGCCTTATCTTTTAGATGCGGCGCCTGAAATTATAGAGGACAGAACGTTTGTGCCGTTGCGGGTTATATCCGAAGCATTTGACAAAAGTGTTACATGGATGGAGGATACACAAACGGTAATCATTACGCCCCTGGAAAAGCCCTGGGACGCGAAAAACACAATTGAGCAAGATTTCTTACAGGATGCACTGATGATCATGTCTCCTTTTATCCGTGATATGAAATAAATAAATGAGAAGGGTGAAACAAACAATGAAAAAGTGGATGGGTGCTTTATTGACAATTATGCTGTTGCTCTTTTCTGTGGCAGTTTCTGCAGAAAGTGTAGCAGAAAGCCAGTATAATGCAGAGAAGTCGAACGATGTGGATCAGTATTTTACTACGCAGGGAACGATTGACGGAAATGCCAACGGATTTGTAACCATTGTCGTAACGGATACCGAGGACATAACGGTAGATAGCATCATGTATATAGATCAAACTGTGGCAGATGAGAATGGCGCATTTTCTTTTACGGATTATATTCCAAAGGAAAATTTAAATGTAAACGAGAAGTATATAGTCCGAATCGGCGCAACCGGATTAAGCGCACCGATTTCCGGCGGCTTTTTAGAACTTCCTGTCGCAGGCGGATATTCCGTACATGGGAATGTAGCTTTTGTTGGTGAAAAAACACCGGCAACTATCCAGGTTTTAGATCAGACGGGCGTAGTTAAAGCAGAAATAGAAGCACACAATGGCACATACACTATTCCCAATGTGCCGAACGGTACGTATACAATTCGGTTTGAAAAAATTTCACATTTGCCCGCGGAACAAAGTATGACGGTGGCAGATGCTGATTTTACCGCCGAAGATGTACGGCTGCTGGTTGGAGATATTAACCAAGACAACATGATTGATATAACCGACCTGACAAATCTAATTGAGGTGTTCGGTAAAAGCGAATCGGCAGACGGATTCCGTGCAGCGGCAGATCTGAATGAGGATGGAGAAATTGGAATTCCAGACCTTACAGCATTTATTGAAAATTTCGGAAAGTTTTTTCAGGAAGATCAGGTAGACTGATATGAAAAAACTAAGGAAGCGGATATTTGATTTTTTTCTGGGTATAAATTGGTCTTTTGGGTTTATAATGGCCGCGTGGTTCCTATGCAACCTATTTTTCGATATGCCACCCTTTAACTTCATAAACGTATGTTTTGTCTTTGTATCTGTCATTATACCCTGGATATTTAACTTTATATTTAGTTATACCTCTCACTTGTACGTAAAGGGAATTTTGCACGGTATGGTATGGTTTGTGTTAGAAATGATTTTATTTAATTTGCTGTATGGTGTTGCGTTAGATGCTTTCGTATTGTTGATCTGTGCGTTGGTATTTACCGTCATATATGCATTGGTATTATGGTTGTTTTCTTCTTTGTCTTCCAAACTAAATATGCCTGTGCGTCGAACAGCGGATTTTATTGCCAAACTTTCTGCAATGATAGAAAAAGGATAAAGTGCTGCGAAGCGGATATATTTCCACTTCGCAGTTTTTATTTCATCAACTCAGGCTTGACGGCATGGTGGTTTTATGGTATAATATGCCAAGCCGCTACAATGGATATACCCTATTCTAGTGCGGTTTCCCAGGGCGTTGATAGGGTTGATTGTGTCTATATGTATGTGGGTTTAGCAGAACAAAAAGGAGTGGTTCATCATGAGAACAAACGTTAATATTCGGCGTATGACGGAACTTGCCATCCTTACGGCGATTGTTATTGTTTTTCAGCTTTTAGGAACTTTTATTCATATTGGCGTTACCAGCATTAGTTTGGTTTTGATACCGATTGTGCTTGGCGCAATGCTCTGCGGCGTCAAAGGCGGCGCATTCCTTGGTTTTATTTTCGGCGCAATAACGCTGTGGGCGGGTATATCCGGTTCAGATCCTTTTACAAATACGCTTTTTAACGCACAGCCAATTGCAACAGCGGTCATTTGTCTTGGTAAAGGTATACTTGCCGGCTGCGGAGCAGGATTGGTGTATAAAGTGTTAAAAGATAAAAATGCTATTCTGGCATCGGTTGCAGCAGCGGCTTCTGCCCCTATCATCAATACAGGTTTATTTGTTCTGGGCGGGTTGTTTTTAGTAAATGGGACTTTGGTTACCATGACAGGCGGACAAAGTTTAACTTATTTTCTTTTAATTGTTTGTGCAGGAATCAATTTTATAGCAGAATTTATTGTAAATGTTGTGGTTGCACCTGCTATCAACACGATTGTGCAAGTAGCCGCGCACAGAGTGCAATAGTTTTTTATTATCCGTGCAGGAAACAAGAAATTTAGCCGCAAACAGAAAAGGAGTACACATATGATTCTTGCTGTAGATATCGGAAATACCAATATTGTTTTAGGATGCTTGGATGAAAAAAAAGTTTATTTTGAATGCAGAGTTTCTACCGATAAACATAAAACAGAAGCGGAATACACAGTAATTCTTAAGAATATTTTAGATGTTTACCAAATTGATTTGTGCAAAATACAGGGCGTGATTCTTTCTTCAGTTGTCCCGCCTATAACAAACGCGGTTAAAAACGCGCTTTCTTTCATCACTTCAAAAAATGTACTGGAGGCAAATATTGAGCTTAAACATGGTCTGAAATTTAACAGCGATAATCCGAAGGAACTTGGCAACGATATGATTGTTGCCGCGGTAGCAGGACTGCATGCGTATAAGCCGCCGCTTATCATTTTTGATTTAGGAACGGCAACGACCATTTCTATTATTGATGCAGACGGTGTATTTCAGGGCTGTGCCATTTTGCCGGGCGTTAAGATTTCTCTGGAGGCGCTTTCTATGAAGGCGTCGCAGTTGCCTGCCATAAGCTTAGAAGCCCCGAAAAATATCATTGGAAGAAATACCGATGAATGTATGCGCAGCGGCATTGTATTTGGAAACGCCGCAATGATGGATGGTATGATTGAGCGTATCGAAGAAGAAATCGGAAGTCGCGCAACCGTGCTTGCAACCGGTGGATTGGCAAAAACAATAGCGCCGCATTGCAAACATAATATTTTGTATGATGACGAAATTATGTTAAAAGGTCTTTGGTATTTATATCAGGATAATTGTTAATAAAAAAACACACCTTTGCATAGGATAAAAACAAAGGGGTGTTTTTGTGTTTATTTATTCGTTTCGATGTAAATGGTGGCGGGTAGTTAGCTTTGTGTTGCTGCTCGTTATTGTGATTGTGGGTATATATTACTTAATGAATCCGTTGGAAAATCGCATGTCGGATGATATGCT
>CALXJH010000134.1 GCA_944388555.1 uncultured Clostridia bacterium | reverse complement strand
CTATCACTTCCAATAATCAGCAATGGATGCGCATTGAAGCAAAAGACATATTAAATAATACAACTCTTTCGGTGCAAAACAATACTTTCAGCATGCCTCAAGCTCCTGTGCATTTATCTGTAGACCTGTATACATTACTGTCTCTGCCCGAAAATGCCACAATTCTATCTGACACCTTGAATGATAACCTGCTTCTGTGCGGAAGTACTGCCACAATCCAAGGTCCGGAAAACGCCAACTTTATGTCGCTGTATGCCGAAAATACGCCTGTTGAAGTTGTTACAAAAGATGAAAACGGGAACTTTACTTTTACCGTTCCTTTTGAATATGCTGCATTATCCGCTGCTTTTTCGGATGCACCCATTCTTGAAATTGCAACAGAAGCCGATCTCATTGATTTTTCAAATCGTGTAAACAACGGTGAAACGGATCTAAATGCGACTCTGACTTCAGATATTTTGATGAGTACACCGATTTCTATTGAGAACTATACCGGTATTTTTGATGGTGCTTTCTATGCTATTTCCGGAAATATGCAGCCACTATTTTCAGAAAATAACGGTGCTATCATTCGTCTGCTTACAGATGCACCCAGTGCGGTTAAGCCGGATACCGAATTAGATTTTGAACCTTTTGATCTAAACTATAGCCGCCAAGGCGGCGATGGCGTGGATCAACTTCGTTTTGTTGTTTCTAAAAGCACTATTCCGCTTACAGATATAAATACCGAAAGTATGGCATCTATGCCTGTTAGGGGTCAGTTTTTGAACGATGGTCAATCAATCGAAATGGACACCTATGTCACCGCTGTAGAAGACCGCGGTTCAGAAATCGTACTGGTCGTTGCGGATACACCGGAAGTACCTGCTACCGAATATACCAATTCAGAAGCAAATGACTATCAATTTCATCTCAAGATTTACCCGCGTACCCCTATTCTGTTTTCCGCTGCAATTACAGCCACAAACAATGGTTTGCTATTCAAATGCGGCAATAAGGGGAAAATATTTGACAAGACTTCTGCCGCAGGTCTTACCATAACAAATAATGGTATGATCCGCTACTGCTACAATGCAGCGCCTGTTTTATCCGCAAACGCAGGCGGCATTGCAATAGACAATGAAAGCGGCACTATTTCCTTTTCTTATGCATCTGAAATAAACAATCTCACTCCAATGGATGCCGGCACAATTCAAAATTGTTATGCATTAGACCTTGCCACACCAAACGTTGTGTGTAATGCACAATCTTTTCAGAATGGAACGATTGCCTGGCTATTAAACCAAGATGCTGCCGTGTTCGGTCAAGATTTGCCAAAAGATGATTCCCCTGCTTTCTTAACTGCAGAAAATAAACTTTTTGCTACCAAAATTATTTCAGGATTTACCGAACGCAAAGTGTTCACGAATAAAAGTACAGATAATTTTCATCTTTACCTCTCTAAATATTCTAATGACCGTATGACAGATTTGTTTGATGTGCATAATAGCAGTGAATTATTCACTTCTGCATCTACGGTATATGATGGCACAGACAGATTTGATCAGTTGATTACCTTGAATACAGAAAATGACACTATTATAAATACAAAATGTCTTATGCTGAATAAAGATAATATTGCACCGCTTGCAGACTACTTTTTTGTTGAGCCTGCACCCGAGGGCTACACATATATTATTTTAACAGCCGACCATTTCCGTTCACAATTAGGTTCCTGGTCGTACATTGAGAATAAAACCGGCGGCTTTTGCTCAAATATTCTTTTTGGTGCAAACAACAGTATTCCTAGCCCTGATTCACCTGCAACCAAAGAAATTGTTCTGCCTCAGGACGGCTTTTATAAAATCATGTCCTACAGCAGAGACTATGATACTGCGCCGGGCAGCCGCTACTTTTCCGTTCAAATCGGCGACTATTCTACCCAAGTAATGGGAACGCATTGTGTAAATGGCTGGGCTTGGCAGGAAACAGACCTTTTGCCAATGTTTTCCGGCAGATATCCTTTAAAACTAATTGACAGCAGTGGCAGCTATGCTCGTGTTGGCATGATTATCATTACAAATGACCCTTACTTCAAAGTAGAAGACACACAGGAATTCTATGAAGAATTGCTTAAAAATGCTTATGACGACAGTGATTATGATGATTTTGTTCCTTCCGAAGATGTGGATCCTGATCGTCCAAACACACCTTATGCCATCAAAATCAATAACACATATGTCTCCTTTACTTCTCCGCTTATAATGGAAGATGATACACTTTTAGCGCCTGCATCTGAACTACTCGATGCTTTAGAAGCAAGTGCACAGTATGACGCGCAGTCCGGTAAAATCACTTTATATAAAAACGGCAAAAACATCATTCTGTACTTGAATTCGCGTAGTGTATCCGTAGATGATGATTATAGATATTTATCCGCTGCCCCCAAACGCATTGATCAGACGCTGTATATTCCCGTTGCATTTATTGCAGAAACGCTTGGAAATACATATCGCTGGACTGAAAACACACAGACTGCCACTATTTTGCTTAAACCGGATCTTAATAAAATTTACTGGTTCCGTCCCTCTTCTTTCAGCGAATACGGCACTTGGACTTATACTACCGATGACGGTGCCTTTGATGGCATTATTCTGAAAGGCGTAAATAACAGAGATACAAAAAACACTAAGCCTGCTGTCTCCTATTTTAATTCCGATAATGACGACTCTTATTGGATTTGGGTGCGTTCCAGAGACTACACCACCCTGCATACTGGCGCCCGTTTCTTTAATCTTCGCATAAATGGAGAATTTTTTGATGAATCCTTTGGCAATCATGGTTCAGACGGTTACCGATGGGTACGCTCTGCTGAAAAAGTGCAGTTAAAAAAAGGCGAAAATAAATTAGAACTTTTAGATACCTCTGCATACTATGCGCGTTGTGATTCAATCTTGCTTACAAGCAGTGACACATTTGCCCCATCTGATTCGCTTAGTTCCCTGCAAGTCATTGCATCACCATTGCCCGCTTTTACAGATGAATTTTCTATCTTCCCCACTTATGCAACCGAATTAACCGAAACCAGTGAAAGTGTAACACTGGCAAATGATCAAACCAAAGTTGTATTTTATAAAACCAACACTTCTCAGGGGCAGGTTATCCAAAATGAAATTTATTCGCTAGCACCGGATGGCGAATTTGTTCGCACCAAAACCCGCGACGAGGAATTGGGCTATTTGGTTGTAAAAGCTGATACTGCTTCCTATAATGTTAGCAAAGATATGTATATGTATACCACCACCTATATCGATGATTCTGGAGAGACACATGCATATGGAGGATTTGATCCCTATCTTGCAGGCAATGCAGAATGGTGCGTGCCTATTGATTATGAAATAATAAATGAAAATAGTATACGTCTGAAATTCCAGCAAGGCAATGCCGACCTTTCTGTTGTATGGACATTAGAACCCGATTGCAGTGCACCTCTTGTCCAAATGCAGATTCAGGCAATAAAACCAGGTTATTATACAATTGCCGGCTGGGAAGGCGGAAAACTGCATTATGAAGATTACAGTCAGGCAGTTGCTCCATTCCGTGTTATGGAAAAACAGCTTTATAAACATCCTTCTGTCATTACTGAACAATATCTGTTTACGCCAATGGGCTGCTATACTTTGCCCGAAAACAACAAATATTCTTCCTATCCTGTAACAAAAGGGGTTGTGGCAGAAAGCAGCTGGGTGCCGCTTCGCTGGGTATACAAAGACAACGGCATCTTAGGTATGAACATGATCGTAAACGGCGGCGGATATAAAGGCACTATTTTCTCTCCAGTTATGGGCAGCGAGGAATCTAACTTAAACATCGGCGAAACCTGGACCATGGAATACCGTGTCATCAGCTCCGTTTCTGACTGGTTTGATAACTACAAGTTTATAATTCAGGATCTGTATTCGGTTGATGACTATCGTATAAATACATATTCATCATTAAACGACGCTATATTTAATACACGTAAATTGATGTTAGATGATGTGTATGGCGGCTGGGACAGCATTTCAAAAGGACATTATAACATGGAAGGTATGAATACTGTTTCAGAGGCAAATCCAATGCAGGCATTCCAGGATTATTTGCTTACAGAGGATCAAGCTATGCTTGAAGAACGCGTGATTCCGACACTCGCCTCTTTCCTGACTCGTCCTAACCTGCACTTTAACCGCGTTGGAATTTCAGGAGGCTGCGATTATTGGCCACTGCTGACGGAGCCTGAAAATATCGGCACACCCAAAACCGGATATAATATAAACGTAACTGCGGGATTATATGAAATGACACATGGCGCGGTTCCTTATCTTTATGATTTGGGACTTAGTAAGGGAAAATCCAATGTTACCAATCAATACGGATCTATCGCACCTTTCTCCAATAACTTAAACTTGTACATTTATACCGGTGACCAATCCTATTTAGATAAAGCAATCGAACAGGCAGATGAATACCTCGAGAGTGTTGTGTACAGCTCTTCTGAAACACTCCCTGCTTGGGATTCCTTTATTTACATTTATTATTATCCAAACTTAGCATCCCTGCTTGATATATACGAAGTAACCAAAGAACAACGATTCTTGGATGCAGCAGAATATGTTGGGCAGCAAATGCTAACCGGACTATGGGTT
>CALXJH010000133.1 GCA_944388555.1 uncultured Clostridia bacterium | reverse complement strand
CCCCTGAAATAAGCTTTGGTAGAAGAGTATTTCGTATAGATGATAGATAAATATTTTCAAAAAAATTAGATTTCATCTTTAAAAATAGAGGGGACACATAGATTCTAAATCTATTTAAATCGTTTAGACTAGGATGAGGAAGTTCAAAAGAGCCAATAATTTCAGAAGAAACCCGTTGTCTTCCACTACTTCCATTCATATTTTTAATTGCATAATCATAAAATAAAGGGTAACGCACGAGACAATATAAAAATTCAGGTGGAACTTCTCCTTTTGAAGCAAGAACAATATACTCCGTAGATCCAAAAGCTACTTCAGATGAATCAAGAAAATTTATAAATGCCGCTTTTCCATTTTCAAGACAAGGAGTTATCCTTGCTAAAAGAGTGTCTCCATTTGCAAATCGCATACCTCCATTGAATGGTTTCATATCCCAACCACTAGGGAAAGCACTAGTGGTCGAAAGATTAGACATTTCAATATATTTTGCCTCTTGTTTTTTTGATAAATTTCTTTTTGGATTAAGATATGCAATATCTGATACAGAAATTTTTTTATTTTTATCAGTGTTGAGCAGCAATTGTTTAAATAAAGCAAACGCCTGCTGCTCTAAATTATCATTTATAGCCCTATTTATATCTATTTTTTGATCGATACAGCTTAAATAATCACCAATTTTTTTTTGCATATCTAAATTTGGTAGTTCTACTGTTAAGTTTTTAAGATCTTTTATTGTAATATGGCCCAAACCTGTAGTTTGTTTATTTGATGCAATTGCGGAAAATGTTTTTTTTAATAATTTTAGAAGATAATATAAATATTTTTTATAAACAAAATTTTTGGGGATAACTTTAAATATATGTTGATTTAACCAACCTTCTGATAAATTATACCAATATACATCAATTGACGTTTCTGGGTTTCCTGACCATGAAAATAACATATCTCCTTTTTTAAGATAAGCGCTTTCTTCATAGGATCCCTGTGTAAATTTAGTCTGACCTGTAATACCATTTTTTAATTCTGCAATTTTAATTATAGGCTTTCCAGATTGAGAAAAATCAATTTTTTTAAATGCTAACCCATTTTTCCATTGTGCCAAATCATATAAACTATAATTATTTAATTTCATAACCAATTCCCTTTAATCGTTTTTTTATTTCTTCTTCTATTTCATGTGATTTTGTAAATAATTTAGACAACTCGCTAGTTAAACGTTTCATTTTTTGTTCAAATGGCTCGCCATCTTCCTTCTGTTCCTCAATACCAACATATCTTCCAGGTGTTAGAACATAATCTTGATTAGCAATATCATTTGTTGTCACTACTCTACAAAAACCTTTTTTTTCTTCTAATGTTCCATTTATAAAAGTCATATAAGCATTTGATAGCTTAGATATATCTTCATCTGTAAGTTCTCGTAGTTTTCTTGTAACCATAACTCCCAAATTACGGGCATCAACAAACAGAGTTTTACCTTTTTGTTTTTTATTTTTTGCTAAAAACCAAAGAGAGACTGGAATTTGTGTTGTGTAGAAAAGCTGTGGAGGCATGGCAATAATACAGTCCACTAGATCGTCTTCTACGATTTTTTTGCGTATTTCTCCTTCTCCGCTCGATTGAGCAGAGAGTGCGCCATTCGCAAGAACCATTCCAATTCTCCCATTGGGCGCCAGATGAAAAATCATATGCTCTATCCATGCAAAGTTGGCGTTCCCTTCAGGTGGCAGACCATACTGCCAGCGAACATCCTCTTTCAGCTTGTCAGCCCCCCAGCCCGACAGGTTGAAAGGGGGGTTGGCCATAATAAAATCTGCCTTGAGCTGAGGATGTCTGTCATCTAGAAATGTGTCCGCGGGAAATTTTCCTAAATCGGCCTCAATGCCGCGTATTGCAAGATTCATATGAGCCATCTTCCATGTGGTAGGATTGGAGTCTTGACCAAAGATAGAAATGGTGTTTATCGTTCCGCCATGATTTTCAATAAACTTGGCTGATTGAACAAACATGCCACCTGACCCGCAACACGGATCGTAAACTCGACCATTGTAAGGCTGCAAAATTTCTACTAAAGTACGAACTACACAAGAGGGTGTGTAAAACTCACCTGCCAACCTGCCTTCTTGCTCGGCAAAGCGAGAAAGGCAATATTCATAAGTTCTTCCCAGTAGGTCCTTCTCGTTGCCGTGCTCTACCATTTTGATGTTGGTGAAAAGATCCACCACATCACCTAAACGCTGCTTGTTCAGTTCCGGACGAGCGAACTGTTTTGGTAAAATATCCTTGAGGCGCGGATTTTCCTTTTCTATGCCGCGCATGGCTTCATCAATGACCTCGCCTATTTCTGGAGTATGCGCCGCCTGCGCTATTCGTGACCATCGGGAATTTGGAGGCACGAAAAAAATGTTTTCGTAGGTATACTCATCTCTGTCCTCCTCGTATCCTTCACCTTCAGCAAGAAGCTCTTGGTATTTTGCATCAAAGCTATCAGATATATACTTAAGAAATATGAGCCCAAGGACAATGGACTTGTACTCGGAGGCATCGATATTGCCACGCAGCACACAAGCGGCGTCCCAAATCTGTTTTTCA
>CALXJH010000132.1 GCA_944388555.1 uncultured Clostridia bacterium | reverse complement strand
TCCAGCACGACAATATCAATTCCTTTTTCTTTGGTAAGTATCCGCCATTGCTGTAAAATTTCCTCGTAGTTCCTTCCCAGACGGTCAATGCTTTTGATATAAAGCAAATCATCTTTTTTTATTTTCCCTAGCAGTTTTTTGTATTGAGGACGGTTAAAGTCCTTGCCGGACTGTTTGTCTATGTAGATATGGTTTTCCGGCGTTCCGACTTCTTTTAGCGCAATCAGCTGCCGGTCTTCGTTTTGATCGCGGCTGCTGACCCTGATATATCCATAAATATTCATAACTGTTCATTCCTCCATTTATCAAATTGATAACCAAACAGAATTTGATTTTCATTTTTTATCGCTCCTGTTCATGATGCTTGGATTTATTCTTTGCATTTGGTCTTTGCGGTTGCTTTTTCGTCCGTAGGTGTTCTCGAATAGAACGCTTTCCCGTTTCGCCGATGGATTGATCGGTTTCTGATTTTGCGGTATCATAGATATTTTGAATAAATGAGCCGCTGTAAATTTTGCGCAGTTCGGATATTATTTCAGTTTCGATTTGCGGTCTGATGTCGTAACGCAAATTCTGTAATTCTTCCGTATCAAATTCCTGTGCCTGCTCCTTTAATTCCGCATATTCTTTTTGAACGTTATCCAGTTTTTTAGTGCTTTCGTTTGCATATCTGTCCATAATCGGCACAGCTTTTTGGATATCGGAAATTTTAGTCTTAGCCGTCTGGATATCGTTTGTATTGAGGTTTGCCAAAATCGTATTTTTCTTTGTGTGCAGTTCCTCGATTTGCTCCGACAATTCATGGATAGATTGCGTTAACTCGCGGTGTCTGAAAATCTTAATTGGCGGTGTATTCGCTTTTTCAACTTGCTTTTGCTTGCGTTCGCTGATTTTTGCATTTAATTCCGCCGTTACCGCCGAATAATCGTCACAATGAATTTTCAGCTTTGCGGTTTCGGTTGTCTTTGCGGTTTTCCATTTATCTGTAAAATTTATGACATACCGGCAGTGAATCATTGTACCACGCAATTTTTCAAGTGCTTCTGCAACAACGGGCAAGGTATGTTTTACGGTTTCCGTCAGTTTCTTTATCCGCTCTTTAATTTCACGCAAAATCCGGTTGTCCGCCTTGATTTGCCTATTAAATTCGCACCTGTCGGAAACGCCGCCTTTTTTCTCGATGATCCTTGCGGAAATTCCCTCGTAAATGGTCGGCTGCTCATCAATGCCCCTTGCCTTATGGCTGCGGTGGTCGATACGGCTTTCGGATTTTGCAAGTGCAAGATGTTTGTTTGCAATATCTGCCCATTTCTTTCGCCATATCTGTAACTGCTCCTCACTGTTCCAGCATTCGGATATGGGGTTTTGCCGCCCGTAACGTGTGCTTTTTGGATATTTGGATACTCGTTCATATCCCTGTGCCTCTGTCTGTGATAGCGGCAGATATACTTTCTTTTTGCCGACAAAGCATGGATACTGTTTTTCCCAGCCGTCAGCCTGTGCGGTCTTAAATTCTGCCGACGTAAACCCTTTTTCTTCGCCGTTTCTAACGCATAAATATTCTTTCTGCGTTTTAGCCTGCCATTTTCCGTTTTCATCAAGCGGACGTACTGTCAGCATAATATGTGCGTGGGGGTTATGCCCGTCCGTATCATGGATACAGACGTCGGCGCACATCCCGTCAGCTACAAAATTCTCTTTTACATATTCGGATATTAGAGCAATATTTTGTTCTCTGTCCAGTTCAACGGGCAGAGAAACAACAAATTCCCGTGCCAGCCTGCTGTCCTTTGTTTTCTCAGCTTCCTCGACGGCGTTCCATAATACACTTCTGTCTTTCCATTCCGGCGGGGCCTGCGGCGGCAGGAATACTTGCTCATAAACAAGCCCCTGTTTTCTTGTGTAATCGTGAAGTATGCCGTCATACTCGTTATAGATACGGGAGCAGCACATATAAGCGGAAGCGGAAACGGCGCTTCTGCGAATGCCTGTTGAGATGACCTTTGCTTCCAAGTGATAAATTGCCATTGCGATTTTGCCTTTCATAAAATTTTGCTTCTTTTCTAAAAAGAAGATAGGTGGCAGCCTATACAGGCTAAAAGCTATCGGGGATAGGTTTTAGCGAAATCCCGGCAAGGTATGGACATATCGTTATGTGTCAATCCTGCATGACACATTGTTTTGCGCCCTGCAAAACTGCCGGGATTTACGGCAAATGAGCGGCAGTGAATTTGACGGGCCCTCTGCAAGAGCGCGCGATGCGAAGGCGTAAGCCGGAGCATACCACCGCTTGACCTGCGGTCAAGTGGTGAGTAAGCGCGCCCTTCGGGTTGGGGAAAGGCGTTCCGGCAAGCGAAACGCCTTAAATTGAGTACCCGTTTTGAAATTTTATGATAGCTTTTTCTGTAAAAATTCCTCCAGATTTTCAAGCCCTACCGCTTTGACTTCGGGTAAAACCTTTTCCAAAACAGCACCCTCTTTGATTAGCCTGTGCGTCCGCGCCTTGCGTTCTTTCACACGGTCGCGCGCCAGCGCTTCTTCCAATCTGTGCTGTTCCTGCAATAATTTTTTCTCGTTGTCTGTCATACCGCCATACGCTCCTTTGCTCTGTTTTTCAGCATAGATAAAATCAAATCATCTGCTGTTTGTTTCGCGTCTGGATTCCCAAACGCCGAAACGATAAATGTAATTTTTCCGCACCTTGTTTGCTACGGCTTGCCGATCGGCGCGGCTCTTGTTTCTTTTCCGGGCATAAAAAACGCCTCCTTTCTCTGTAAACTTCAATTAAAGTCTACAGGAAAGGAGGCTATTTTACATTGAGTGCAAATTGAGCGGTAATTGACTAATTTCCCATTATTAAATTTTGAGGATTTATTCCGTATGCGGAAACAGCATCTTTCAACTCAGATATTTTTTGTTCTATAAGTTCCGGTTCATCCTCATAGATACCGGCATAGATATTCAATGCCTTTTTTAAATGCAGTACGGCATTTGCCTTATCATTCATCTGCAAATATATCAATCCTATATTCCATAAAAGTTCCGCCTGAACGCCGCTGTTTTCAATCACATTTTCAGCACACTTCTCTAATGCCTGTAATGCTTTTTCAGGCTCGCCGAGATTTGCTGCTAAGTTTGCATAATTGCAGATTTGTATGATACTGTCATTAGTGTATTGCAAGTTGCTTTCGGTCAATAGCTGATATGCCTTTTCCATAAATTCTTTTGCTTTCATTATCCCGCCCATTGCATGATACAAACCGCCTGCGTTTGCACAGATATTCGCCGCAAGGTGCGGATTGGTATTCTCATCACATAAATTTACGGCTTGCAGTTCATATTCCAAAGCCTTTTGCATATCCTGTTCGCAGATATGCTCATAAGCCGCCTTGTAATCAAGAAGCAAAGCCTTGTCGTTATTATTTTGCACCAAACTCTCAAGTTCGGAAATAATCAGCCGCATTCCGCTCCCGTAAGCGTATTTTTCCATATAGGCAAATACGTCTTTTATAAAAAGTAAATAGGTATCTGGTTCATCTTTAGCCGCAAGCAAAATTATATTTTCGATTATTTTGAACATTGTATTGTGATACGGCAAGTCCAGACCGTGCATAAGGCACAATTCGTGGATGCTGTTGATTAAGGTTTTGCAGTTTGATATGGCCGATTTCATATCGTCAAGCGTGATTTCTTTGATTAACGGGTGCAGGCTTATTTTGTGAAAATCATTTACTTGGATAAATCCGTATTCGGTCAGCAGATTAAGGTTATTGAGATTTTTTAATTCCAGCCACTCCGCAAAAAGCCGCGGGTTTATGCCCTCGTCAGGAACGAATGTCATGCACCGCATAATCGTCCCTGCCTCGCCCGTTAGCCCGGCAATATACATCAGCTTATGGATATGCTCAAAGTATGTTGCCTTTGTATTTTTACCGTCCTTGACAACATTTATTTTATCCTCCGTCTGCAGTACGCTTTTTGAATTTTTCAGCTCAGCAAGCAGTTTTTTCGGCTTCAATATTCCGGAAGAAAGCAGGCGGGCGGCAAGCTCAACGGATAATGTATGTCTATGTATCTCGTCAATAATCTGTGTCACGATATCAAGGTTTCTTTCTGTCCGGTCATAGAATTTCCCGGCAAGCCCGACAAGATCGTTTTCCGGCATTTCTGTAATTTCCAGTTCTGTATATTCAGAGAATCGGCACCGCGTCGTAAAAAGAATTTTACAACGGTACTGCATGATATCATCAAATCCGCTTTCGGGCGTGGGTACAATGTCAAAATTATCAATGATAATCAAAGTATCCTCTTTCAGGCTTTTCAAAAACCTGCTGTGTTTTTCATAACGCATATCTTCATTTTCGTTCAGCGTATCGTCTGCGAAATCGCAGGAGGTTATCATTTCTTCTAAATTGCCAGCAAAGCTGAAATACAGAATATTCGTGTATTCCTTTTTATATTTTTCGGCGTACATTTTCGAAAGCTCGCTTTTGCCGATTCCCGCAACGCCATGCAAAAATACCTTGCTATTCTCTGCAAATAAATTATGTATCTGTTCGAGTTCTTTTTCCCGTCCGCAGAAATGGCGGCATGGCTTTGGGACAATGTCATAGATATAGTCACGGACAATAGGTGATAAGTTCCCTGATGATAGGAGTTCCCTTGTCTTGGCATCGCGCTTTATAAAATTTCTGTTCATGGCAAAGAGCAGGACGCGGCTTAAAAACCCGGATAAATCCGTATCATTGTCATATGGATAGCCGCCGGCAATCTCACGCTTTCTATTTGCCGAAATTGTGGTGTCGTTCATCAGCAGATGATAGGTTTCCTCCGCCGCCATATATTTATCATAAAGCAGCGGCAGGATGTTTTCCGCAATGTCAATCGCCATTGCCTCTATATTTCCGTTTGCCGAATAATAGCTTGTAAGGCGCGAGCTTATTTTTGCCGTACCGTTCAGCCAGCGGCATACCTGCCCGTTGTCAAAATCAAAGTCTGCGCCCTCATCGCTCTCTATAAAATCCTTGAATAATTCATACATAAAATCGAGCTGATTTATGTTTTTGCTCTCCGCAACATAGTCTAAAATAACTTTTGTTACGGTGCAAAAATCGCATATTTTCATAATTAAAATTCACCTCGGTTTCTCTCAATTTGCGGTCAATTTCGGCTCAATGCGTTTCCTTCTTTCTTTGTTTATAATTATACCATAAATTCAACCCAAAAGGTAGTCAGAGAGCAGAAATTCGGGAAATTGTATTGAAATATTTTTATACGCGCGGTATAATAAAAACATACAATATCTTAAATTGCTGTTCGGAAAGGAAGGGACAATGAATAAGAACATGCAATTTAACAAAATAACAGCTCTTTATTGCAGATTAAGCCGTGATGACGAGTACAACGGCGACAGTATGAGCATACAAAACCAAAAGGCAATGTTACAGCATTATGCAGATGAAAACGGGCATACGAACTGCAAATTTTTTATTGACGATGGCGTAAGCGGTACAACCTTTGAACGCAAAGGCTTTCAGTCCATGATTGCCGAAATCGAAAACGGCAATGTCGCAACAGTTATTGTCAAGGATTTGTCGCGTTTAGGCAGAGAGTATTTGCAGACAGGATATTATACAGAAATTATGTTCCCCAAATATGACGTTCGGTTTATTGCGGTCAATGATAATGTTGACAGTTCAAACGGCGATAACGAATTTGCTCCGTTCAAAAATATTATTAACGAATGGTACGCGCGCGACATCAGCCGCAAAATCCGTTCAGCCTACAAGACAAAAGCGTTAAAAGGGGAATTTGCCGGAGTTGTTGCTCCCTACGGTTACAGAAAGTCGCCGGAAGATAAACACAAGCTGATTCCAGACGAACACGCACCGATCGTTAAGCGTATGTTTGAAATGGCACTCGGTGGAAAATCCTGTTGTGCGATTGCTACCGCATTAAAGAAAGAGCATATTCCAACACCCGGTGCTTATGTTCGGGGTAAGGACGGAGTTTTGAGAGAAAACAAAAATGTCAAATATCCGTACAGCTGGTTTCAAACAACCGTCAGAGATGTACTTTCAAACGAGGTATATATCGGCAATATGGTAAGTCAAAAATTCACCTCAAAATCCTTTAAGGATAAGCGGCTGGTTGCTCGTCCCGAAAATGAATGGATAAGGGTTGAAAACACGCACGAAGCAATTATCGACAAGGAAACATTTTACACCGTTCAAAAGCGGATTGCAGTTAAAAAGCCGCATAAGGTATTCAATCCCGATAATATTTTTCGTGGGCTTGTGTTCTGCGGAGCGTGCGGCTCAAGTTTGGTTTACAAAAAGGAAAACAGCGTAAACAATACCGCAAAATATCAATGCAATTTGTATGTTCACAGAGGTAAAAAGGTATGTACAAATCATTCCGTTACCGCCGAAAACTTAAAAAGTGTCGTGCTTGACGATATTAACCGCCATATATCGCTTTCAAAAGAGGATAAGGAAAAATATATCGAACAGCTAATACATAATTCGGACGATTTTCAAAACGGCGAGAAAATTTTAACTCAAAAGGAGTTGCAGAAAATCAAGCAAAGACTTGACGAGATAAATCAGGTTTTGCAGACTATGTATGAGGACAGGGTTTTCGGACGGATTTCAAACGAGCGTTACGCTTTGATTTCCGCAAGTCTTGAAAAAGAGGAAAAGGAATTAAAAAGCCGTATGAATGAAATTCAAACGAAGATATCAATGACGGAACAGAAAACAGAATCGGCGAATGATTTTGCAAACCTAATTGAACAGTTTTCGCCCGTTACCGAACTTACGGCGGACTTGTTAAATAGGATTATTGAAAAAATAGTCATTCACGAAAAAACAAACGAAAATGGTGAAAAAATTATGCCGATAGAAATTTATTATAGATTTATCGGCAAAACAGACAATGCAAATTAAAGGCGGCAATTTCTGCCGCCCTACAAAAACAGGTTTACCACCTCAATATATGTATTACTTGTATAATGCATCGAATTGGCGTAGGAAGTGCGGCCATTATAAATGCTTTGCAGGGTTGGTAACTTTCTGCAGCCATGCATCAAATTCTGGCTTGGTCATAAAAGCGTTTATCGCGTTTAAAAAAGCGTTGGCAGAAAGCGTCTGCGGCAAATGCAGATGCTGAAGTAAAAGCTGGCGCTTTTCAGCGGCATTTTTACTGCCTGAAAGACCGGCAAGAACGAGATCGGCTTTTGTAATTGGAATGCCTGGTGCGCGGGGTGTGCAGCCGCATTTTTTCAATGCATCTAAAATAATATCAGAGGAAACGCCTTCAACGCCCAAAAAGCCGGCTTTTCCCGGTTTGATTTTACGCTTTTCTTTGCCGGGAATTTGCGGAATGTATGCGTTCTTGATTTGATTAGGCGGTACGATTTGCAAAAGATGTTTTCGAATCAGGAATCCACCAGAATCTGAATCGGTCAAAATAATGATGCCTCGTTCTTCAGCATATCGCTTAATCAGCTGCCGCATATCTTTGTCTTTAAAAATCGAGAATCCGTTTACGGCAATTACAGTTGCATCCAAAATGGAATCCAGCTTAATTTTATCGTATTTTCCTTCAACTAAAATAACTTCTTGAATATTCATACATTTATTTTATACAAGAAAGACATATTTGTCAAGGCAAAGAAAAATGAGAAAGAAAACACTTGACAAAAGTCTAAAAATGTGGTATTCTAACAAAGCTGCAAAAAGCAAATGAAGGATTTGTCAAAAAAAAACATAAAAAAATCAAAAAAAGAGGTTGACAAATCCGAAAAAATATGTTATTATATAAAAGTTGCTAAAAGCGGCAATTGGACATTGAAAATTATATAGCATAACCAGCAAAGGTTCTCGTTTTTTACAGAAGTAAGAAAAGAATTTGAGTAATTGAGTCAAGAAACTTAATGAAAGATGGAAAACTAACTCTGAGGAGTTGGAAA
>CALXJH010000131.1 GCA_944388555.1 uncultured Clostridia bacterium | reverse complement strand
GTAATTAAATCATCCGCCGATGGAAGCGATACGTCCGAATTGGAATCCGCAGGAGGTACATCCGAAGGCTCGTCTGCTGGATCAGATGTATCCCCAAACAAAGTTTTCAAAGCGTTTTCTAATGTATCTGCCATTACAATCTGATCACCACAACCTACGATAATTCTCTTTAAAAGTGGAAGAGAAGCTTGATTATCTGTTGTAATATAGACAGGTTCAACATATAAAATAATATTGTCTATAGGAATAACCAATAAATTTCCTCTGATAACATTTGAACCACCAGTATTCCATAGCGTCATTTCCTTGGAAATTTCAGGATCATTGTCAATCATATTTTCGATTTGAAGCGGTCCGTAAACTGTATAATTTTTAGGAAATTTATATGCAATTATTTTGCCGTAGTTTTCTCCTTCATTGCCTACTGCAATCCAAGAAACCATATTTTCGCGGTTTACCAAAGTAAACGGAAGCATCAATACCATTTCGTCCTGATCCGGATTGAACTCTTTTAAGCGCATTATATTATAATATGGTTCAATCGGACGAACTTCCTGCGCATATTTTTCATTTGCAACCGAATACATGTCGTTTTTATTATAAAAAACAGTCGGATCTGTTGTATGGTACTGTGTATAAATTTTACATTGTGTATTAAACAGAGTTTCCGGATATTTGGATTTAGTGATAATGCTTTCCGGAATGGGCAGTTCAGAAAACAAGTCCGGATACATTTTTTCATAGGACAGTAAAATAGGATCTGTATTATCTATTTTATAAAAAGTAACATCTCCCGTATAAGCGTCTACTGTAACTTTAAAAGAATTGCGGATATAATTATATCCGTCCGTATATTGCGCATACGGCAGTTCAGAAGATGTGGTATAGCCGTCAATCACCCATTTTAACGAACCGTCATCATCAATGACAATAACTGGATCCGCATCATATTTAAAGAAAGGGGCAACTTTTTTCACGCGCTCTAATATGTTTCGATTTAAAAGCAAACGGCTTTCTGGGGTGATCTGATTTGCAATCAGCATTCGGAAATCTCCGGTACGCAAAGCAAATAATAATTTGTTCCCAAAGCTCAGCTGTATACCGGCAGAACCATCGTAATCAAATTCAATATCGTTTGTTCCTTCAGAATAATCCAGTTCCCTCAGTTTGGTATTGACGATAACCTGATCATTTGTAAGCTGACCGAAATAAATACGGGGCTGGGTAATCTGCGGCGCGCCGTCTTTGGATTCCGGAACCAAATTTTCAATCAAATATTCAGGTTGACCATTTTCTGTAACACCGTTTATTTTTGCCATTGCAACGCCAAAACCGTGTGTAAATCGAAACTTTTGGTTTAAATAATTTTTCGCAGATTCATCTAAATTTTCTTTTGCAATTTCACGTGCTCCGATTGCAACCGCTTCTTTTTTTCCGTTGATATTATAAACGCCAACATCCATATCGTTAAAATAATAATAGCTGCGAATGCCTTGCAGCTGATTTGTTGCTGTCAGCGTTGCCGGAAAATCTATCACACGAATATTGCGAACTACATCATTTGCGATATCCACCTCTTCGGCTATTGGATTCTCAGAAACCGAATATTCATATTCTTCCACTTGATCCAACCCATAGGCAAAGCGCGTAAAATCGATATTATACTGTATATACTGTGATTCGGCGATTACTTCATTCGGAGAAACATATAAAAGCTGTGTCGCCCAAGCCACAATATTTATTATAATCAATATGCCAATATAAGCAAAGCAGCTTATTACAGCATGAATATATTTTTTCTTAACAAGGAAAAAGAGAGCAATGGCTGTTATAAGCAGGATAACAAACGGAGCAATATTATAAAAGCGCATCCATATATTTATATCGACAAATCCGCCGCCGGTTAAATCCATGAACTGACCGGTAAGCAACGCCTGCGCGCTAAGCCATACAGAGGCCGCTTTTAATATCATAAATACCAAAATATTGACAATAACATGTGTCATTATAGATTTATTTTGGATTAAATCATTAAAATTTCGCTCCCCGATTTTGATATAAAGCAAAAAATATAAAATAATACAATAGAAGATAAGGAAAGTCCATATTCCGGTTATACCATCTAAAAGCATTTCAAGAAAAGGACGTTTAAAAACATAATAACTAATATCTAAACCTAAAACCGGATCTTTTAAATCAAACGAAACGGCGTTCTTAAAAGACAAGTAGTTTTCGTAAAGAGAGCCGCTCATATAATGAGAAGCTA
Source organism: uncultured Clostridia bacterium (assembly GCA_944388555.1). Lineage (GTDB taxonomy): Bacteria > Bacillota > Clostridia > RGIG6154 > RGIG6154 > RGIG6154. Next base: position 1,658 of record CALXJH010000131.1, on the reverse strand, counting down.
CAAGCGCCAAAAGCGCAGCTATGCATAGCATCAAAAGCCGTTTATTAAAAAAAGCGTGATATGCATTTGCGTTTTCAAGATTTGTTTGTATAATTTTAGTAGAAAAATATAGCAGCAAAAAGGAGAATATAAAGCAAACGATTGAAATAACCGCCTTAGTTAAAAAATTCTTTACAAAAACAGAAACAAACTGCTCACCAATTTCACGCACTTCTAAATAATCTGCATATAAATCCAAAACAGAAAAAAGAGCCAGCAGAGCGATTATACCTGCAACGATAAAAATCCCTATTTTAAATATATTACGCGTTTTATGTGCAGTATATATATTGTTTTCATTCATCGCTATTTCCCCCTTACAGAATTAAATAATCCACTATATTTTGATGTTTGCCATCCTATCAAAAATTAAACAAGATTTTTGAAAAATCTTCTGGAACGAAAGGCTGTAAATCATCTATCTGCTCACCAACCCCTATAAATTTAACAGGCAGATTTTGCTCATATGAAAGGCCAATAATTACGCCACCTTTTGCTGTGCCATCCAGTTTTGTTAAAATTAAGCCTGTTAAGCCGGCAGACGCATCAAACAATTTTGCCTGTTGCAGTGCGTTTTGCCCTGTTGTTGCATCCAAAACCAAAAGCACTTCTTTAGAAGCATCCGGCAATTCCCTGTCAGCAATTTTAATAATCTTTTTCAGTTCCTCCATTAAATTTTTCTTATTATGCAATCTTCCTGCTGTATCGCAAAGAATAATATCTGTCCCCCTTTTCTTCGCAGCGGCAATTGCATCGAATATGACTGCACCAGGATCTGCGCCCTCTCCATGCTTGATAATCTCTACGCCTGCACGATCAGCCCAGATTTGCAATTGTTCACCTGCAGCAGCACGGAATGTATCTCCGGCAGCAAGAAGAACATTTTTTCCTTGTTCCTTATAATAATGTGCAAGCTTACCAATGCTTGTCGTTTTACCTACGCCGTTTACGCCTACAATAAGCACAATAGACGGTTTTGTTGTAAGATGCATCTCCTGATCAGCTTTTGATAAAATATCGCTCAAAATCTTCACAAGATGCTGTTTAACATCTTGCGGGTCTTTTATATTGTTTCTCTTAACAGCATCGCGCAATGCGGTTAAGATTTCGTCGGTCGTTTCTACGCCAACATCCGCCATAATCAGCGTTTCTTCCAATTCGTCAAACAATTCCTCGTCCACTTTAACAAAGGTCGCAAAGACATCATTTATTTTTTCAGAAAAATTTGTTTTTGTTTTTTCTAAACCCTTTTTTAATTTATCAAAAAAGCCCATGTACTCCTCCTACTTATGCTTCTAATATTTTTTGTTCAATTTCGTCTATATTCAACTGCAACAGTTTGGAAACACCTTTTTCCTGCATAGTAACGCCGTATAATCGGTCTGCTTCCTCCATGGTGCCTCGTCTGTGTGTGATAATCGCAATTTGTGATTGTTTGCTTATTGTTCTGAGATAAGAAGCAAAACGTGCAACATTTACATCATCAAGCGCAGCTTCTATTTCATCTAATATACAAAATGGAGATGGACTCAATTTTAAGATAGCAAACAACAATGCAATCGCTGTCAAAGCCCTTTCCCCTCCAGAAAGCAACATCATATTTTGAAGTTTCTTTCCTG
>CALXJH010000130.1 GCA_944388555.1 uncultured Clostridia bacterium | reverse complement strand
CGATGTGTTAATCGTCTTTTTGCCTGTTTGGACTTTTTCCATGGGTCACTAAAGTTCAAATAAATTCTATCTACTTCTCCGGGATCAAAAATATCTAATAAATTTTCTGCATCACCGTTGATAAACACAATATTTTGCAGATTCTGTTCTTTTGCCTTCTCTAACGCCAAAATCAACGCATCGGTACACTTCTCCATAGCTACATAACTGGTTTGCGGATTGCGCGCCGCAAGCTTGGTAATAAACCCGCCTTTGCCGCATCCAATTTCTAAATGAAGCGGACCTTCTGCTGCAAAACGTTCGCGCCACGCCCCCTTATGTTCTTCCGGATGGACTGCCACCCAGTCTATACAATTTGCAAACCGGACATCTCTGTTTTTCTTTCTGCGCATTCTCATAAGCAATTAACTCCTGTTTCTTGACTTTGCACGCAATCCATTATCCAAAATCCGTTTTCGGATACGAATACTCTCGGGCGTCACTTCAATGAGTTCATCCGGCCCTATAAATTCAATCGCCTCTTCTAAACTCATTTTCTTGGGCGGAATCAGGCGTAATGCTTCATCGGAACCAGATGCGCGCATATTTGTTACGTGTTTCTTTTTACATACATTGACATTTATATCATCGCTTTTCGACGAAACGCCAACGACCATTCCTTCATAAACACTCATGCCAGGTTCAATAAACATGGTTCCGCGCTCCTGTGCGTTAAAAATACCATAAGTAACCGCTTCACCTGATTCAAAAGCAACCAACGAGCCTGTTGTTCTGCCAGATATTTCACCTTTTTGAGGTTGGTAACCGATAAAAACAGAATTTAAAATGCCTTCACCTTTGGTATCTGTCAAAAATTCATTTTTATACCCAAACAATCCTCTTGCCGGAATAGAGAATTCTAAACGCATACGCGATCCCATGGGTGCCATAGTAACCAACTCGCCTTTTCTGACACCCATTTTTTCCATGACAGAGCCTACACAATTTTCTGGAACATCAACCAAAAGGCGTTCCATCGGTTCGCACAATACGCCGTCTACTTCTTTCATCAACACTTTCGGCGCACCAACAGAAAACTCATATCCTTCTCTGCGCATATTTTCAATCAGAATGGACAAATGCATTTCCCCTCTGCCTGAAACTTTAAACGCATCTGTTGAATCTGTATCTGCCACGCGCAGCGAAACATCTTTTAACAGTTCTCGGTATAATCTGTCTCTCAGCTGGCGGGATGTCACAAATTCGCCTTCTCTTCCTGCAAAAGGACTATCATTTACCATAAACGTCATCTCAACCGTCGGTTCGCTAATTTTAACAAACGGCAGCGGTTCTGGTCCTGCGGTCGAGCAAAGTGTTTCGCCAATAGTAACTTCATTGATTCCTGAGAAACAAACAACGTCTCCTACTTTTGCTTCTTCTACTGCCTGACGTTTTAAGCCCTCAATCTGATATAGATTTGCTATTTTTGCCCTATATTTCTTACTCGAATCATGCCAATCGCAAACAATAACCTCCTGGTTTTGCCGAATAAATCCGCGCTCCACTCTTCCAATGCCTATTCTTCCAACATATTCATTATAGTCAATAGATGAAACCAGCAGCTGCAATTCGCCCTGATCATCGCCGCTTGGCGCTGGAATATGCCCTAAAATCGTTTCAAACAGTGGAATTAAATTTTCACCATCTTCCCCTGGTGTGATAGACGCAGTCCCTTTACGGGCAGAACAATATATAATCGGACTATATAGCTGCTCTTCTGTCGCATCTAACTCTAAAAGCAACTCCAAGACTTCGTCTCCTACCTCATTCAAACGTGCATCCGGACGGTCAATTTTATTGATAACAATAATCAGCTTGTGTCCTAACGCCAATGCCTTTTCCAATACAAAACGAGTCTGCGGCATTGGTCCTTCTGCGGCGTCTACCAACAGCAAAACGCCGTCTACCATCTTTAGCACGCGTTCCACTTCTCCTCCAAAATCGGCGTGTCCGGGTGTATCAATAACATTAATTTTTACATCCTTATAATATACAGATGTATTTTTCGCCAAAATTGTGATGCCTCTTTCCCGCTCAATATCATTTGAGTCCATGATTCGTTCTTCTACAACCTGGTTTTCACGAAATGTACCGCTCTGCTTAAGCATCTCATCAACTAAGGTTGTTTTGCCATGGTCAACGTGTGCAATAATTGCAATATTTCTTAAATCATTTCTACTAATCATAACTTCTCCATTCTAACATACTCGTCAATTGTATTTAAAGCACGCAAAGCAATCTGCGTGTTTTTCTCTTTTTTCTTGCCTTTCACTTTGTAACCTAATGATGGAATGATTCCAAAATTTATATTCATCGGCTGAAAATTTGTGATACTTTCATCTGAAATATAGTTTGCAAGTGAGGCAATTGCTGTATGTTCTGAAAATGGCTGAATCTTTCCATTTATAAGTTTTTGTGCCAAATAAACGCCTACTGTAAGTCCCGAGGCCGCAGATTCAATATAACCTTCTACCCCTGTAATCTGGCCTGCAAAATAAATATCTGGGTTGTTTTTCATGCAATACATATTATCTAATAATTGCGGTGCATTGATATATGTGTTTCGGTGCATAACACCAAACCGCGCAAATTCTGCCTGTTCAAGCCCGGGAATAAGTGAAAACACACGTTTTTGCTCGCCGAATTTTAAATGTGTCTGAAAGCCTACCAGATTATAAAGAGATGCTTCCTTATTATCCTGTCTAAGCTGCACAACGGCATACGGTTCCTTGCCTGTACGCGGATCGCGCAGTCCGACGGGTTTTAAAGGCCCGAACAATAATGTCTGTTCGCCTCTTTGCGCCATAATCTCTACCGGCATGCAGCCTTCAAATACATGAAGTTTTTCAAACCTTTTCCATTCTGCACATTCGGCGGTAATGAGTGCTTTATAAAATATATCGTATTCCTCTTTGGTCATGGGACAATTCAAATACGCCGCTTCGCCCTTATCATACCTGGATGCTTTAAAAACTTTTGTATAATCTAAAGATTCAGCAGAAACAACAGGTGCTGCTGCATCAAAAAAGTGAAGATACTCTTTTCCGCCTGTCAGTTCCAAAATGGTATCAAATAAAGCGTCCGACGTAAGCGGACCGGTTGCAATCACTACAATTCCTTCTGGCAGATGGTCTGTAATTTCCTGTTCCATAACCGCTATATTAGGATTTTCTCGTATTTTTTTTGTGATTTGCCTTGAAAATTCGTTACGATCAACAGCCAATGCACCACCAGCCGGAACGGCGGTTTCATCCGCTGTTCGAATCACCAACGAATTTAAACGTCTCATTTCTTCTTTTAATAGTCCCGGTGCTGTTTCAATGCCTGCACCGCGTAAAGAATTTGAACAAACGAGTTCGGCAAAATCAGCTGAATGATGCGCAGGCGTAAACTTATGCGGTTTCATTTCATACAAATTTACATGAATTCCTCTCCTTGCAAGCTGCCACGCACATTCACAGCCTGCAAGTCCTGCGCCTATGACGCTAACTGTCATTTATTTGCCCTCTTTTCGTACATATTTGCAATTTTCGTTTGAACATTTGATTTTCTTGCTGCCACGGAATACATTTCGCACTAACATACTGCCGCATTCCGGACACTTTTCATTTAAAGGTTCATCCCAGGACATAAAATCACAGGTAGGATTATGCTCACATCCAAAGTATTTTTTACCCCGCGCTGATTTTTTAATCAGAATCTTACCGCCGCATTTAGGACAATCCACCCCAAGCTCTACGGCAATTGCTTTGGTATTCCGACATTCCGGAAAACCAGGACATGCAAGGAACTTACCAAACCTGCCTTGTTTAATTACCATCATTCGTCCGCATTTTTCACATGGAATATCTGTTTCTTCATCTTTGATTTCCACTTTTTCAATGGTTTGCTCTGCTTTGTCAAGCACTTTTTTAAACGGTGTATAAAAATCTTCAAGCACTTGCGTCCATTTCTTACCTTCTTCAATTTCGTCTAATTGTTTTTCCATATTGGCGGTAAATTCCACATCCACAATGTCTTTAAAATTTTCTGCCATCAAATGGTTTACAATCTTACCCAGATCGGTAGGCACTAACGTTTTTCCTTCTTTTTTCACATAGCCTCTTTCTAAAATTGTAGAAATCGTAGGCGAATAAGTAGATGGTCTGCCAATGCCGTTTTCTTCCATCGTTCGAATAATGGTTGCTTCGGTATATCTGGATGGCGGCGCTGTAAAGTTTTGTTTTGGGATCAAGTCATTAACTACCAGTTTTTCTCCTTTTTCAAGGGCGGGTATAGTGCCCCCGGTATGCTTCTCTTCGTCTGCGGATTCCTCGTATATAGCTGTAAACCCCGCAAATTTAAGTTTAGCACCCGACGCTTTGAAAACATATTGTCCTGCAAGAATATCCGCATTTACCGTTTCATACATCGCGCTTGTCATCTGACTTGCGACAAACCTTGACCAAATCAATTTATAAAGTTTAAACTGCTCGGGCTTTAAGGAATCTTTGACCATCTCAGGTGTGAGGAAAACATCTGTAGGACGAATTGCTTCGTGGGCATCCTGTGCGTTTTTCTTGCTTTTATACTGCGGCATATAATTTGGAATATATGCATCTGTATAGTTTTGTTTCAAATAGGCTTTTGCTGCGGCACCCGCTTCGGCTGCAATACGCAGAGAGTCTGTACGCATATAGGTTATAAGACCTAACGTGCCTTTTCCCTTAATTTCTAAACCTTCATACAGGCTTTGTGCAATACGCATAGTACGTTTGGAAGCAAAATTCAATTTCCTGGAAGCTTCCTGCTGCAAAGTACTGGTTATAAAGGGAGGTGCAGGTTTTTTTTCTTTTTCACCTTTCTTAACTGTATCTACAAGAAAATCCACGTTTTGGATTGCTGCAAGAATTGTATCCATTTCTTCTTTTGTCGCAACCTCTTTTTTTCCTTGCTGATCTCCAAAAAACTTTGCCTCAAATTGCTGTTTGGCTTTTTCTTTATGCAGTTTTGCCGAAAGCGTCCAGTACTCTTTCGGGACGAAAGCCTGAATTTCTTCCTCTCGATCGCAAATCAGCTTTGTTACCACGGACTGTACGCGTCCTGCGCTCAATCCTTTGCGCACATTTTTCCATAACAATGGGCTGATTTTATAGCCTACGATTCTATCAAGAACACGCCGTGCCTGCTGTGCGTCTACAAGCTGACTGTCAAGCTGCCGTGGATGCTTTAGGCTGTCTTTAACAGCGTTTTTCGTGATTTCATTAAATGTAATTCTATTCTTGTCCGCTTGGTTCAGCGCCAACACATTGGCTAAGTGCCAGGAAATTGCTTCACCTTCGCGGTCAGGGTCGGTTGCAAGATAAACTTTTTTTGCTTCTTTTGCATCCTTTTTTAATTTTGCCAGCAAATCACCTTTGCCTCTGATGGTTATATATTTGGGCTTAAAACCATGCTCGATATCTACACCAATCTGACTTTTTGGCAGGTCTACCAAATGTCCCATAGAAGCAACTACTTTGTAGTTTTTGCCTAAATATTTTTTAATCGTTCCCGCTTTTGACGGGGATTCAACTATTACCAAATAATCTGCCATATTTCCTCCTGTTATTTTATTATATAATGATTTCCGTCCAGACGTACAACAAAATCCTGTATCTCAAGCATCGT
>CALXJH010000129.1 GCA_944388555.1 uncultured Clostridia bacterium | reverse complement strand
AAAAGTGGATTGATGATAAAAAGGAGAGTTTTAATGAATTATTCGGATTTGAGTGCGTTGCTGTTTCCGCATATTACAAAGACGCCACAGGATTATTTTAAGCAGTATCCGCCGCGTGCGTTGCCGGAAGGCGCAAAGGTGACGCGCTTTGCACCGTCGCCTACCGGTTTTTTGCATATCGGCGGGCTGTTTGCTGCGCTTATTTCTGAACGCATGGCGCATCAGAGCGGCGGCGTTTTTATGCTTCGTATTGAAGATACCGATAAAAAACGGGAAGTGCAGGATGGTGTAAGCGGTATTATCGAAGGCCTTTACGCGTTTGGCATTATTCCCGATGAAGGGTTTGTCGCACAGGATAAACAGGTTGGTGCGTATGGTACTTATCTGCAGTCGGAGCGCGCGGAAATCTATCAGGCGTTTGCCAAGGATTTGGTGAATAAGGGGTTGGCGTATCCGTGCTTCTGTTCTGAACAGGAAATTGCCTCTATCCGGCAGCAGCAGGAACTGAATAAGGAACTGCCCGGCTACTACGGAGAATATGCACATTGCAGAAATTTAAGTTTTGAGGAAATCGAGCAAAATATAAAACAGGGAAAACCTTATGTTTTGCGTCTTAAATCGCCGGGAAGCGCAGATAAACGCATTTCTTTTAAAGACGGTATACGCGGAACTATTGAAATGCCCGAAAATATCGTAGATGTGGTACTGCTTAAAACAGACGGTATTCCAACTTATCATTTTGCGCACGCAGTGGACGACACCTTGATGCGTACGACTCATGTAATCCGCGGCGATGAGTGGATTTCTTCCGTGCCCATTCATTTGCAGCTGTTTGCATGCATGGGGCTTAAACCGCCGAAATACGCACATATTGCGCCGATTATGAAAGAAGAAAACGGCGGAAAACGTAAAATATCCAAGCGCAAAGACCCTGAAGCTTCGGTGACTTATTACAGCGAGCAGGGATATCCTAAGCAAGGCGTTATAGAATATCTTTTGAATCTTGCAAACTCCAATTTTGAAGATTTTCGCAGACAAAATCCCAAAGCCTCCTGGCAGGATTTTAAATTGCAAATGAATAAAATGAGCGTTTCCGGCTGCCTGTTTGATTTAGTCAAGCTGCATGATATCTGCAAGAATGTAATCGCATCCTGGACGGCAGAGCAGGTTTGCGACGCGGCGATGGAATGGGCGAAAACCTATGATCCGGAATTATATGCGCTTATGCACAAAGATCCGGCTTATGCCACAACTTTGTTCAGCTTCGACCGCAATCCCGACAAGCCTCGTAAAGATATTGGAAAATGGAGCGAGGTGCGGGACACATTCAGCTATATGTTTACGCCGCTGTTTAAACCGGTATACGAACTGCCCGAACAGATCAGCCGCGATGACATGAAACGGATCGCAGAGCGGTATGCGCAGATGTTTGTACCCGGGCAGGATAAAAATTTGTGGTTCGATACCGTGAAGGATCTGGCGCAAGAAATGGGATTTGCGCGGGAAGTGAAGCAGTATAAAAAAGACCCGGATGCCTATAAGGGACATGTGGGAGATATCAGCTCGGTGATCCGGGTGGCAGTTACCGGACGTATGAAAAGTCCGGACTTGCACGGCATACTAAACGCGCTGGGAAAAGACGAGGTTGTGCGCCGCATTCATCAATTTACGGAGGAGATTTAGCAATGGAAGAAATGACCAATTTTATTATAGAAGCAATAGACAAGGATTTAAAGGACGGCGTGTATGATCATGTGCAAACCCGTTTCCCGCCGGAACCGAACGGTTATTTGCATATTGGGCATGTTAAAGCGATCAATATTGACTTTTCTATGGCAGAAAAATATAACGGCACCTGTAATCTTCGTTTAGATGATACCAATCCCACCAAAGAAGATACAGAATATGTAGATTCTATCATGGAGGATATCCGGTGGCTTGGTTTTAAGTGGGATAAGGTTTTGTATGCCTCCGATTATTTCCCCATTATACATGCCTGCGCGATCAAACTGATTGAAAAGGGAAAAGCATATGTCTGCGAGCTGACGCCCGATCAAATCCGGGAATACCGCGGCACGCTCTATCAGCCCGGCAAAGAAAGTCCGTACCGCAACAGAAGTGTGGAAGAAAATCTGGATTTGTTTCGGCGCATGACGGCAGGCGAATTTGAAACAGGCGCAATGGTGCTGCGCGCGAAGATTGATATGGCCTCCGGAAACTTAAATATGCGGGATCCTATTATTTACCGTGTGCTCAAAGCGCATCACCACCGTACGGGAGATCAGTGGTGCGTTTATCCTATGTATGATTTTGCGCATCCGATTTCGGACGCCGCCGAGGGCGTTACACACTCTTTGTGTTCACTTGAGTTTGAAGACCACAGACCGCTTTATGATTGGGTGTTGAAAGAATGTGAATTTAAAACACCCTCCAGACAGATCGAATTTGCAAGACTCAATTTAAATTATACATTGACAAGCAAACGCAAATGTTTAAAACTTGTCAAAGACGGCATTGTAGACGGCTGGGATGATCCGCGTATGTCTACCATATGCGGTATGCGCAGAAGAGGATATCCGGCTGAAGCGCTCATCGATTTTGTCAACAGAGTGGGCGTTTCCAAAGCGCACAGCGTGGTAGATTATTCATTGCTGGAGGCATGTGTGCGGGAAAATCTCAATCAGAATGCGCCGCGCGCTATGGCGGTTTTTCATCCGCTCAAAGTTACGATTGAAAATTATCCCGAACATACATCTGAAATGCTGGAAGTTGAATTGAACCCCAACGATCCGGCTGCCGGCAAAAAACAGATTTCCTTTTCCAGAAATATTTGTATTGAACAGGACGACTTCATGGAAGTGCCGGTCAAAGGTTATAAACGCTTAACGCCGGATAATGAAGTTCGTTTAAAAGGCGCTTATTTTATCAAGGTAAAGGAAATTATAAAGGATGCGGAGGGGAAGGTTTGCGAGCTGATATGCACCTATGATCCTGCAAGCAAAGGCGGCAATTCTCCCGACGGACGCAAAGTGAAAGGCACCATTCAATGGGTGGATGCAAATCATTATCAGCCGGCAACGGTGCATATGTATCAGCCGCTGTTTTTAACATCCAATCCTTCCGGAGAGGACGGAGAAACGGATATTATGGAAAATCTCAATCCCAATTCCTTAACGGTTTTGGAAAATTGCATGGTGGACGCGGATTTAGCATCCGCAGAGCCCGGGAAAACTTTCCAGTTTATGCGTAACGGCTATTTTACGGTTGATTCCTACGCAAAACCCGAGCATTTGGTGTTTAACCTGACAGTTACCCTTAAAGATTCCTTTAAGGTCTGAGAATAAATGAACAGGAATGGAGCATGACACATGAAAGGTGAAAAATTTTATATTACGACTGCCATTGCCTATACGTCCAGAAAACCGCATGTCGGCAATACGTACGAAGTTGTTTTAACAGACGCGATTGCGCGGTATAAACGGCAGAAAGGTTATGACGTATTCTTTTTAACCGGAACAGACGAGCATGGCATTAAAATCCAGGAAATTGCAGAACAGGCAGGGATTACGCCAAAAGCCTATGTAGACGGCGTTGCCAAGGAAATCCGCGATATCTGGGATTTAATGGGCGCTTCTTATGATAAATTCATCCGTACCACCGACACAGATCACGTGGAAGCGGTACAGAAAATTTTCAAAAAATTCTATGACCAGGGCGATATTTATAAGGGGCAATACGAAGGCATGTATTGCGTTCCCTGCGAAACCTTCTTTACCGAAAGCCAGCTGGTGGACGGTAAATGTCCGGACTGCGGCAGAGAAGTAAAACTGGCCAAAGAAGAAGCTTATTTCTTTAAAATGAGCAAATACCAGGACAGATTGATCGAATATATCGAATCACATCCGGATTTTATTCAGCCGGAATCCAGAAAGCGGGAAATGATCAATAATTTCTTAAAACCCGGCTTGCAGGATCTTTGTGTTTCCAGAACCTCCTTTACCTGGGGTGTGCCGGTAAGCTTTGATGAAAAGCACGTGGTTTATGTCTGGATAGACGCGCTCTCCAATTATATCACCGCGCTGGGATATCAGCCGGATAAAACAGCGCCGGCATTTGAAAAATATTGGCCGGCGGATGTGCATGTCATCGGTAAGGATATTTTGAGATTCCACACCATTTATTGGCCGATCATGCTGATGGCACTGGGGCTGCCGCTGCCAAAGCAGATTTTAGGACATCCTTGGCTGCTGTTTGCAAATGATAAGATGAGCAAATCCAAAGGCAACGTGATTTATGCAGACGATTTGGTATCGTTTTTCGGCGTCGATGCGGTGCGGTATTATCTGCTGCACGAAATGTCTTTTGCCAATGACGGCAATATCACATATGAAATGATGATCGCAAGATATAACACCGACCTTGCAAATGTACTGGGAAATCTGGTAAACCGTACGGTCGCCATGAATCAGAAATATTTTGACGGTGTTGTGCAGACGCCTGTAGATGAAGAGGACGTAGACCGCGAACTCAAAGACTGTGCGGCAAATACAGTCAACGCTGTTGAATCCAAAATGGAAGAATACCACGTGGCAGAAGCGCTGGATGAAATCTGGAACCTGCTTCGCCGCAGCAACAAATATATAGACGAAACAACCCCTTGGATTCTTGCCAAAGATCCGGCTGCACAGCCGCGTCTGGGGACGGTTTTGTATAATCTGCTGGAGACCATCCGCATTGCGGCGGTGCTTTTGATGCCATTCCTCCCGGCTACAGCGCAAAAAATTGCACAGCAGCTGCAAACCGAGGAATTAAGCTGGGAAAGCATTTTGCATTTTGGTGCATTGAAAACCGGTGCAAAAACAGGCGACCCAACTCCGTTGTTCGGCAGACTGGACGAAACGAAAAAATTAGAAGAAATAACAGCGGTGCTGGCGGAGAAATATGCGGCAGAGCCGGCAGAATCGTTTGAGCCGTTTAAACCCGAAATAGAATTTGATGAATTTGAAAAAATGGATTTGCGAGTAGCGAAAGTCCTTTCCTGCGAGGAAGTGCCGAAAGCCAATAAATTGCTCAAATTTAACCTGCAGGTGGGCAATGAAGAAAGAGTCATCGTTTCCGGCATTAAAAAATGGTATAAACCCGAACAGCTTGTGGGAAAAAATGTTTTAATTATAGCAAATCTAAAACCCAGAAAAATTATGGGGATTGAGTCTAAGGGTATGATTTTGTCGGCGGCCAAAGACGACGATCTGTCGGTTACCACTACATTAGAACCTGCGTTCAAAAACGGAAGCGTTGTTTGCTAAAGGAGTTTTTATGGGACTTTTTGATTCACACGCACATTTAGACGATGAACAATTTAATACAGATTTAGAAGAAGTGATGCTTGCAATCACTTCTTCTGATGTTTCTATGCTTGTAGATGTCGGCTCAAGTCTGCCGAGTTCTGAAAAAGCAGTCCGCATTGCAGAGAAGTATCCTTGTGTTTACGCTGCGGTGGGTATCCATCCCTGTGATGCCGATACGGCAGACGAATCAGCTTTTTCGGTATTATACCAGCTTGCACAGCGGGAAAAAGTGGTTGCGATCGGAGAAAGCGGATTGGATTATTATTGGGATTCGGTCGACAGAGAAATACAGAAAAACGCATTTATTCAGCATATTTTGCTGGCAAACGAATTGGATATGCCGCTGATTGTGCACAACCGGGACGCGCATAAGGACACGCTGGATATTTTAAAAGCGTATAAGCCGAAAAAAGCCATTATCCATTGCTTTTCCGGAAGTCCTGAAATGGCGGAGATTCTGGCTAAAATGGGGTATTATATCTCTTTTTCAGGGTCGCTTACGTTCAAAAACGCAAGACAGCTTCCCGAAGCGGTAAAGAGAGTGCCGAAAGCACAGCTATTGATTGAGACAGACAGTCCTTATTTATCGCCCGAGCCAATGCGCGGCAAACGGAATACGCCGGTAAATGTACAGTATACGGCGCGGAAAATGGCGGAAATTTTAAATCTGCCTTATGAAACGCTTTGCACAATTACTTATGAAAACGCAAAACGAATTTACCAACTAAACTAACAAGGAAAGGAGATCCGCTTATGCGTGAGTTATTATTTCTATTCTGGACTTTTTTTAAAATCGGAGCCTGTACATTCGGCGGCGGATATGCCATGCTGCCCATTATCCAGCGCGAGCTGGTGGACAAAAGAGGCTGGCTTACCAATGACGAAGTGGTGGACTATTACGCAATCGGACAGTTAACGCCCGGTGTGATTGCCGTAAATGTTTCCACATTTGTAGGCGTTAAGAGAAAAGGCGTAATCGGCGCTGTTTTTTCAACCCTTGGAATGGTTACACCGCCTATCATTATTATTTTACTGATTGCTGCACTGCTGACCAATTTTGCACATTTAGAAGTTGTTAAACACGCCTTTGCCGGTATTCGCGTGGCGGTGCTGGCAATGATGACCAAAACGATTGTCTCTATGTTTAAAAACGGTGTAAAGGACTGGTTTACCCTTGTTCTTTTCATCCTGACCGTTGCAACCATATTTATAGATGTTTCCCCCGTGGTCGTTGTTTTGATAGCTGCGGCTGCCGGTATTTTTTACAAACGATGGGCGGTGACTAAAAAATGATTTACATAACTTTATTTTTAGAGTTTTTTAAAACCGGATTGTTTGCAATCGGCGGGGGTATGGCAACACTGCCTTTCCTGTACGACTTGGTAAAATACGGCTGGTATACCATGCCGGAATTGATGGATATGATTGCTATTGCAGAATCCACCCCGGGACCGATTGGCGTCAATATGGCAACATATGCGGGCTTTAACGCCGGTGCTATACCCGGCGGCATTATTGCAACGCTTGGATTGGTAACGCCGTCTATTATCGTCATTATTGTGGTATATAAAATTTTAGAAAAATTTAAAAACGCGCCGGTTGTGCAAAGCGCCTTTTACGGCTTGCGTCCGGCAGTTGCAGGATTGATTATTGTAGCCACTTCGGATCTGTTTAAGCTTACCATATTAAAGCAAAATCTGACTTGGGCATGGAATGGAATCTTTGAGCTCAAAGCGCTGCTTTTATTCCTTGTGATGACAGTATTGGTGTTTTTATTTAAAAAAGTGCACCCGATTGTGTTTATTTTAGGCGGCGCAGTTGTCGGCATTTTGTTCGGTATGTAAAAAAGGCTTGTATTGTATGAAAGGAAACAAATGTATAAAAAAGGTTATGGGAGCGCATCCCATAACCTTTTTTTGAACAGGCAAAAATAAAAATATTTAAAACTTATTTCTGCACGGCTTGCGCGCATCTGTTTTCGCACGTTTAATAGCGATAACTTACAGGATAGTAATGGTCAAATCGGTTAAAAATATAGTCAATATACGAAAATGGAATATACGTCAGATCGTTTACAAGAACCGGATAGTTTTCGGTATCCCGGAATGCAAGCGCGTTCACAGTCGGCGTCTTTGCGTCGTATTTTATCCGGGGTTGTCCGATATAGAGTTCATAATCGTCCTGGTGTCCTTCTAAGTATAAAGCGACGGTGCCGTTGTCCCATAAAATGAGATTGTTTTCCGGATCAAGTCCGATTTTTTCGCAAAATTCACGCAGCGGAACATACACCTCTGCGTTGCCAATAAAGGGTTTGTTTACAAGCGGGATCGGACTGCCGTTAAGCAGAATCTCAATTTCCCGGTTGGTTGTGATGTCCGATAAAACCGCGCCTGCACATACGGGTATACAGGCAATAAGCAGGATAATAGATAGCCCCGCAGCATAGAGCTGTTTTTTCATAAGTATTTCTCCTTTCGCGGTAAAAGAAATCTTATTTGGCCTGTTTCTTTTTAAAAGGGGTTATTCGGTTTCTGTATCGGTTCCGTTTGCCTGCCAGTCTTTAAAATATTTTTTGTAAATATAGTTCAGCCGGGTTTGCGTGGTTTCGTCTAATGGCTTGAATAAAACGCCTTCGGCGGCTTTGTCGGGCTGTATATTATAGCCTTCGCTGGTGCGGTAAGATTCTTCCATAAACTGAACAGCAGAAACGTTGGTGGTGCTGCAGCAAATTTCCGGCATGATTTTCCCGTTAACAACCGGATCGTGGATATAATCCATCAGCGCCAGCGCGCCGGCTTTTCCGTCAGCGCCTGCAGGAATTGCCATGGCGTCTACCGTATAAATAAATCCTTCTTTGGGATACACCACTTCAAGATTCGGATTTACTGCCATTGCATAACCTAGTTGCGAGGTAAACATAACGCCTGCCGCCGCCGTTCCGTCTGCCAGAGGCGACTCCGGCATATTCGCGTCCACAGAAAGAATACTTCTTGACAGCGCTTGCAGAATTTTTGCGGATTCTTCATATGTTTCGGTATAATCCGGCGCTTGCTGTAAAATCAGATTTGCAATGCCTACAATGGCGTTGGGGTCATCTACATACGTCACTTTCCCGGCAAGTTCCGGCGCCAGCAAGTCGGCAAAAGCGTCAATTTCGATGCCGGCTTTCTGCGGATCATATCCAATCAGAATACCTGCCGTGCTGTAGGGAACGGTATATTGGTTGTTTGGATCATAATACAGTCCCTTATATCCGTCACTTACATAGCGGTAATTGGGGATGTCATCATAATCTATTTCTTCTAACAGCTGTTTTTGTACCAACGTGTCTATCGCGTAGTCTGTAGCAATGATTAAATCATACGCGCCGGGAGACGTTTCTATCTTTTCCAGCATTTCTTCGTTTGTTTCTGCGGTTTCACAATGGACGGCAATACCGGTTTGCTGTGTAAAATCCTGTAAAATTGTTTGCGGCACGTAATCTTCCCAGGTAAGCAGCGTAATCTCTTTGGGCATTTTGTTACAGCCGGAAACGCTCATAAGCATCAGTGCGCACAGCAAGACAATCCATATCTTTTTCTTCATCACACAAACACCTCGTTTACTTTATAAGCTCAATCTGTTTTTTCGTTTCCGATTCCCGGTATAAGACAAATTTATTGCCAATGGTTTGCACAGGTTCTGCCTGCAGTGTCTGTGCAAGCGCGCCGCAAAGTTCCCGCGCACCTTGTTCTGCATTTTCAAGCACATGTACTTTAATAAGTTCATTGGCTTCCAATGCGTCAGACAGCGTTTTAATCAGCGTGTCATCTACCCCGTTTTTCCCAATCTGATACAGGGCAGGCAGTTTGTTTGCCAGTCCTCTTAAATAAGCTCTTTGTTTACTTGTAATCATAAATTTCTCCTGTTTTATGTGTTTTTTCAGGCGGTTTGTGTATAAAACGACCGCTTTTTTTGCTTTTATTATTATACCACGCTTTCTCTAAACAAGCAAGGGAAATTTAAACTTTACAAAACGCCTTTTTTATTATATAATAGATTGCGAAAAAATGTTTTATCCCGCTGCGGGCTGCAGCGGTATTATAGAAAAGAACGGAGTTTATACCTATGACATTTCGTGAACAGTTAACCGAAAAAGTAAAGCGTGCGTTTGCAGACTGCGGCTATGACGAAAAGTTTGGAATGGTAACGGTTTCAAATCGTCCCGACTTATGCCAGTATCAGTGTAACGGTGCGCTGGCGGCTGCAAAAACATATAAGAAAAAACCGATGGATATCGCAAATGAAATTGCGAATGTGTTGCAGGCGCAGGATATATTTTCTTCTGTGCAGGCATGCCCGCCCGGATTTTTAAATCTTTGTGTGACGGACGAAGCGCTGACCGCGTTTGTCCGGAATATGGGCACACAGCCGCAGTATGGGTTTGAAAGACAGCCGCAGAAAACCATTATGATCGATTACGGCGGCGCAAATGTAGCCAAATCGCTGCACGTAGGACATTTGCGTTCGGCAATCATTGGAGAAACGCTCAAACGTATTCTGCGCTATTGCGGACATACCGTTATCGGGGATGTACACCTTGGAGACTGGGGTTTGCAGATGGGTATTGTCATTTGCGGGATCATTGAACAGTTCGGCCTGGAGAATCTGCAGACCGAAGCGGATCGAGCAAAACACATTACCATTTCCGTGCTTGAAAAAACATACCCCGCCAAGAGTAAGGAAGCCAAAGAGAATGAAACGGTAATGGCAGAATGTAAGCGTTTAACGTTAGAGCTTCAAAAAGGAGAGGGCATATACTTTGATATCTGGAAAAAGGTTTTAGAAGTGTCTGTAGCTGACCTTAAGCGCAATTACGGTCGGCTGGGTGTTACATTTGATCTCTGGAAAGGAGAGAGTGATACCCGCGATGTTACCGATCCCATGATTCAGCAGTTAGAGGATAAGGGTTTGGCTTATTTAGATGACGGCGCGTTGGTTATGGATGTAACAAAGGAAACGGACAACCCGCCGCTGCCGCCTTTTATTTTAAGAAAAACAGACGGCGCTGTGCTGTACAGCACAACAGACCTTGCAACCATTCTAATCCGCGAAAAAGAATACGATCCGGATCTGATTTTATACGTGGTGGATAACCGGCAGAGTACACATTTTAAACAGTTGTTCCGAGCGGTAGAAAAAGCGGGAATGGCAACAGAAAAATTAAATCTGATGTTTGCCGGATTCGGCACAATGAACGGAGCAGACGGCAAACCGTATAAAACCCGTGAAGGGGGCGTTATGCGGCTGGAAGATCTTTTGAATACACTCGAGCAGGAAGCGTTTAAAAAAGTAGAAGCGGCCATTACCTCCAGCGAGATTACAGAAGAAGAAATGCAGAAAATTGCGCATAAAGTAGGCATTGGTGCGCTGAAATTTGCAGACCTTTCCAATCACAGAAGCAAAGACTATGTATTTGACATAGAAAAATTTTGTTCCTTTGAGGGAAAAACAGGTCCGTATATCCAGTACAGCGGTGTACGCATAGCCTCTATTTTAAATAAAGTACAAGACCTTAAGGGTGAGATTCTTCCGCCGGAAGGAGATATTCAAAGAGAACTGTTCTTGTTCCTGACAGAGTTTCCGTACGCGGTACAGCAGTCAGCGGCAGATTTTGCACCGAATACGCTTGCCGAATATGTTTATGCGCTTGCGGTTTTGCTGAACCGATATTACCATGAATACAAGGTGATTGCAGAACCGGACTTGGAAAAGAAACTTTCACGTATAGAAACGCTGCGGCTGGCGTCGGGATTGTTAGAACAGCTGTTGGATCTTTTAGGCATTGAAATACCCGAAAGAATGTAAAATTTTCACAATTCTTTTGCAAAACAAACAAGATTTTTACATCATACCGCGGTATACTGAGTACATAAACAAAGACTTGGTAATAAATCGCTGAAGATGTAAGTCGGCAAAATAAGCCATAGGAATTTTGAATCAAAATTCCTATGGCTTTTGTTTTTGCTGTTTATTTTGCGGGGATTATGTATTCAGACTGCGGCGCCATAGGTTGGAGCGCTCATACCAAAGACCAATAGGAACAGAGGTAAACGGCGCAATGGCACAAGCAATGTATACGCCATTTAATCCAAACCATTTTTCAAACAGAAAGGACAGCACAACCCTTGCGATAATACAGTTTACAAAACTGGAGATGAGTGCAAATACAGAGTGACCCGCGCCGATGGCAAGGGAATGGTAGACCATGAAAATCGCATAAAAAATTTGTCCCCATATTTCAATCCGCATGTTGGTTACCGCGGCTTCTACAACGCCCGGCTCGTTGTTAAAAATTCGTGCGAGCTGCGGTGCAAAAAGTTCAACGGCTGCGATGGATAATATACTAAGAACCAGGGTGATTTTCATGGTTGTATACATGACAGATTTTGCCCGGTCATACAGTTTGGCCCCTAAGTTCTGTGCAATAATGGAAACGGCACCGGTAGACATGGCAGACAGCAGCATCTGACAAAGATCCTTAATTTTAATCGCCACACCGTTGCCGGCAGACGCGTCTACGCCGTATTGATTGATCAGGAAAGTGACCATCAGCCAGGAAAATCCTGCAATAGACATCTGTACGGCACTTGGTATGCCTACTTTTAAAATTTTCTTGAACATATCTGGCCGGATTTTAAAGAAAGGCAGGGAAAATTGCATCATTTCGCCCCTGCGCAGCATGGCGATGAAACAAAGAAGCGCAGACATTGCCTGTGCCAGGGTGGTGGCAATGGCGGTGCCCTGAATACCTAAATCGAAGACAGATACCAAAAGAAGATCCAAACCTAAGTTTACAATCGTTGCGATGATTACGATACAAGTCGGCGTTCTGCTGTTGCCAACTGCCTGGAAGGAAGCGGACATGGCATTGTAAACAAAAACAAAGAACATGCCGAAAGCGCAGATTTTCATGTAGTCTACAGCGCTTTCAAGCGATGGCGCGCGCAGAAGCTTTAAAATGGGTTCTGCAAAAAAGAAAAGCCCTATTGTGGTGAGAGCACCGAAAATAACGGATACCGACAGCAAGGTACCGGTGGCTTTTTTCTGATTGTCGTAAAATTTTCCTCCGAAAAATTGCCCGATCAACACATTGCCGCCCGTCATCAGACCAATCGCGATTTTGGTTATAATCACTAAAACCTGGCTGGAATTATTGATGGCAGAAAGCGCCTCCCTGCCAATAAAATGCCCGGCGATAACCATATCACACATATTGTAGAGGGCTTGCAGTAAGCTGGACGCAACCAGTGGCAGAGAAAAAAGTAAAATTTGTTTAACAACGTCTCCTTCCGTCATATTCCGCTGGCCTTGGGTATGTTGTAGAGTTTGCATAAGTTAAAACCCCTTCAATAGAAATGCCGCGCAAGCGCGGCGTAATGTAAGTTCAAAATATATTTATAGTTTATCACTTTATGCAAAAAAAGTAAAGCGCTTTGTAAAAATAATTGGTTTATGTATGAAAAACATGCATGGAATAAGTGATTGCGCCGTATTTGTGAAACAGAAATGGTTTTGCAAAAAAGAATGAAACGGGAATTGCAAACGATTAAAGACTATGATAAAATAACAATGTATTAAAGATATCGATATAAAGAGAAACGAAGCAGAAAAATCCAAACTTGCGCGGCGAAAATTTGTTTCACAAAACAGTGGAACACGGTTTATTTCTCTTATTTAGTGAAACAAAAAGACGGCTATTTTAAAAGGATGGGTTATAAAATGGGTAAACGAATGGTTGCAATAGCTTTGCTTTTCCTGCTTACAGCAATATCGGCGCAGGCGGCATCCGGTGATGTTGTGGGACATATTTATTCAACCGATATTTTGGCTGTTGTAAATGGCAAGCCCATCCCGTCTTACAGCATCGGCGGGAAAACCGCTATTGCGGTGGAGGATTTATATCTTAAGGAAAGCGGTGATTTGAATTACGGGTTTGACTGGGAATATGATAATGCAAAGCGAATGCTGACGGTTGAGACTGACGGCTGCACAGGATATGGATATAAAACAGTGGAACGAGGAACCGTTGGACAAATTTTAGGGAATGTGTATGAAAGTGATATACAGCTTATTTTTAACGGCATTCCGGTTACAAGTTACAGCATAGATGGGAAAACCGCTGTATGTATTGAAGATTTGGGAACCGTTTATCCGGATAGTGCCAATGCGCAGTATGGGTATTCAGAGTATCTGTGCAATTTCCGTTGGGATCCGGAAAAACGGCTGGTTGAGCTGAATACTTATCAGAACACAAAATACAATTATTTTAACAGCTATCCGGATCACAAACTGCGTTTCGTTCTGCAGGACAATATATTGTTTTGTACTTTTGACCAGACAAATCCCTATCGATGCACATTAGAGACGGATTTTTCCGAGGCGTTTGCAAACGATATAAATAAAATAAAGCCGGTTTATATGAACGGGGAAATGGTAGGCAATATGTATGTGGGCAGTGATGGAAAGCTGTTTTTTCAAATGGATGATGTTAAAATGTACGCGCAAACCAAAGATTTAGCCGTTATTTTAAGTTATGAGGAAGCAAAGCAGTATATAAATACGCATTTTGAAATAATAGATTCCCTTGAAAATGCGTTGGCAACGGTATACCTTGCGCGAAAGGATGACGCGCGATACCAGCTTTTTGCCCTGAAAAACGGAGGATTTGTTATTGGCTGCGTTTTCCCGGATGAGACGGACAAAGAATTAACGATTGCATTTAAAAATATTGAAAATGGGGAAACGGTTCTGGACTGTTATCCGGTGGCAGGAACACCCGGATCACAGCCAGGGCACAATTATTATCCCTGTTCTGCTGCCGAATATGATTTCCATCGTGTTTATGATTGTTATATAGGCGCCCTTTTGCCTCCGGAAACAACGCAGACGTGTTTGGTTGGTACAGCAAACGTGATGATTGATGGGAAAGCGTATACAGTAAGTGCTATGCAGATGGGAGAATATAATAACGATATATTTGTGGATGCGGATGAAATTGCGAAAAGCTTAGGTTTGTCTTATGTTTTTCGAAATGGAGATTTTGTATATGAAACAACTGGAGAAAAGCATGAAATTTCCGTTTCGTTTATGGAAGGGAAAAAACCGCTGGGAATAAATGAATTGAGTATAGGGCATGTATTTGTAAACGGTGGAGAAACAAAGGTTCCCTTTGTGCCTTACCTATATCAACTGCAAGCCTATATCCCGTTTTCATTCATTGAAAATCTATATAAATAGGGAAAAACAGACTTTTGCAGACAGTCTAAAAAGCGTAAAAAAACACCCGCGCATTTGGGCGGCACTCATAAAACAGCATAAAATTGTTTTCGGGAAACGGCACAGCTTCGGCTATGCCGTTTCACCGTTTTGCAGGCCATTCAGCAAGGACAAGGGGAGTATTCCCACAAGGTCATAGGAAATGTCAATCTGCTGTTCCCTATGTCCCTTTGACTTGTCCGGTGCATGAACATATACCGCCTTTACCATGTCATTGAGTATAGCGGGCGTCAGCTCGTCC
>CALXJH010000128.1 GCA_944388555.1 uncultured Clostridia bacterium | reverse complement strand
AAAAGTGGATTTTAAGAAGCTGCTGGGGAAGTTTTCTGTTTTATCTTCCGCTGTAACGATTTCTGCAATTTTACCGTCGGAGTTTAATTCATAAGTGATGAGCTGCGGTTTTACAGTGCCGTCATCTTTTAAAGATTCTAAAACGGTAGCAGATTGTACGCCGGATGTTCCGTTGAAACGGAGTTTATCAGGTGCGTTATAAATCACTTCATTGCCTTTTGCATCAAATAATTTTACAGAAAGAACAGGGTTTAAACCAGAAGTCATAGCAGCATCCAGCAAATATGCGTAGTTGGATGTTTGTCTTGCAGTTGCGTCATAACCTGCGATTTTTCCTTCGAAATCCAAATAGAAGGTACCTTCCATTTCAAGTTCCAAATCATTTGCATTCAGGTTGCCTGCAACTTCATATTCTTTTCCTGCAATTACTTTTTCGCCTTTGTCTCCGCTTTCTTCAATCGCGCCTTGAACGCTGTTTCTGGAAACAATCATATTTACATAATCTGTGTTTTTATAAACACTCAGAACGTCCCATTCTTTTAAATCTTCGAATGCAAGTTCATTTCCTTCTGTGTCCTGAATGAAAACTTTTAAATTCTTGTTGGCTGTTGTGTCTAAGTTTAACGGTTCGTTGTCATATTTGTCATAAATTTTCATTGCGAATGTGGAGATATCATCTATAACGTAATTTACGTGCTCATTGATAAATACGATGTCATAGATGCTGTCGCCGTCATTGTCTAAGAGTGTAACATTACCTGTTTCAGGATTCTGAAGCGCATCCTGATATTTTTGGTTATAAATAACAGTATACTTGTCCGCGAGATTTGCTTTGGTCGCTCTGCTGTCATTTTCATCGGCATAGTAAGATATGCTGTTTGCTCCCTCTATCAATTCCTCCGCAAGATTATTTACATCAATTTTAACTTCACTGTTTCTTTTTGTGGGTTGTGCCAAAATGATTTCATTATCATCATTTTTGTTTTCTTTGTAATAGTAATTTACGTTGTAGCCTAAAAGCTTGTCTGCGTCAGAGTTTCCAACTTCAAAAACGTTACCGTTTCCAATTTCAACCTGACCATCTTTCAACGCACTTGCGCCGTTGATTTTGGTGTGTACGTTTCCTGTGATAACGCCTGTATCGTAGAAAACATCCAACTTATCTTCTAATAATGTTTTGTCTACTACTTCGTAGTTTAAGTTATTGCCAAAACCGGTTTGTTCCATCAGGTTTACGGTCAGAGAATTAAAAGTCATCTGTGCAACCATACCTCTGGATGCTGCAGCAGTAGATGTGGAACTAACGTCTTTTGTAACACCGATTTGTTCAGCCTGTACCAAATAACCGGAAGGATAGCCTCCTTTGGATTTTGCCGCAGGTTCATGACCTAATACACGGATTAAAATGGTTGCAGCTTCTTGGTAAGAAATATTGTCTTCAGGTCTGAAAGTACCCGTATCATCACCAACGATCAACCCCTGAGAAGAAGCAACGTTGATATAACCGTTTGCCCAGTGGCTTGTAGAAACGTCCGGGAAAACCGAAACACCCTGGTTTGAAGAAGCAATATTTTCAATACCCAGTGCATGAACTGCAATTTTCGCAAATTCAGCGCGGCTTATATTGTCATCAGGACGAAATGCTCCGTTGTCATCACCAACCATGATGCCCAATGCACCTAGCACAGTCGCAGCTTCTGCATATTTTGTGCCTGCAACGTCATCAGCAATATTAAATGCGGCTGCCGGGCTTGCGATTCCCAATGCCATCACTGTACCAACAGCGAGGGATATAATTCTTTTGAATTTTGACATGTTTTTTCCTCCTTAATGATTTTAGTCCGTGATTTGCCCCACGGCAGGCTGTCAAATTTGGTTTACCATAATTTTGAAAAATTTAAAAAATGCTCGAAAACAAAACACAACCAGCTAAACATTTTTTAGATTATGTCAACCACATCTACGATTGTAAAGGATAAGTCATCAAAAATCAAGCCACAATTTCTGGTAATAGAGGAAATGAGGGGGAGGGGGAGTTTTCAAAAAAATTTCACATTCTTATCATAGGTTTTCCATAACAATATGTATAATAATAAGTGTAGAAGGTAATAAGGCAAGGCTATCCGAAAACTCCTCAAATCCTTATTCCGTTCTTTGCTAAAAGAGCGAATCCCCCGGGTAGCCTTACGTCTTATACATTTCTGCAGAGGAACTGTATAGTTTTTCATTTCAAACACTCCCTTTTTGGCGGCCACGAAAGTGGTCGTTTTTTTTTTTTAAAAGATTGCATTTTTAACAAAAAATAGATATAATAAAAAATATTCAATTTATCGGGAAAGCTGATAGGTAAAGAATGTCTTTATCTGAAAAAAGCTATAATAAAAAGGAGTGATGAATATGCAGCAAAAATTTGATGTAGCAGCCTATATTTGGCCGGCGTATACGGGGGATGAGCCACGGTCATGGATCTTTTGGGAAGAAGGTATCGGCGAATGGCAGAGTGTAAAAAACAGCGTTCGCAAAGTTGACGGCTATGATTGGGGAAGAAAACCGGTTTGGGGATATGTAAACGAAGCAGATCCGTATGTTATGGAAATGCAGATTGAAGCCGCAGTGGACCACGGGGTGAATGTATTTATTTACGATTGGTACTGGTTTGACGATCGTCCGTTTTTAGAAAATTGTTTGAACGATG
Organism: uncultured Clostridia bacterium; assembly: GCA_944388555.1. Taxonomy (GTDB): domain Bacteria; phylum Bacillota; class Clostridia; order RGIG6154; family RGIG6154; genus RGIG6154. The sequence goes on along the minus strand of CALXJH010000128.1, from coordinate 29,308 downwards.
GATTTTTAAATGCAAAAAATAATCAAAAAATGAAATTTTATCTGATGTGGGCAAACCACGATGCAAATTACACATGGGATATTCGAAACTCACATCGAAACGAACCTGTGGTTTGGCAAGGTTCTGTTACGCCGGAGCAATTCAGAAAAATCGGCAAACGGTGGATTGAAAAATATTTTAAGCTTCCCAACTACTACTGTATAGACGGAAAACCGATCATCAGTATATACGATATGCAAAATTTTACAAACGGACTTGGCGGACCGGAACAAGCCAAAATGGAAATGGCATGGCTCAATGAAGAAGCCAGACAGAATGGATTACCGGGTGTACATTTCCAGTTTGTGAAATGGGGGCATAATCCGCTGAATCTTTCAGGTGTGGACAGTAAAATAAAAGAGGTTACACCACAAATTGCAGAAGACATGGGCTTTTTGTCGCTGACGCATTATCAGTTTGTACACTTTACAGATATAAGCCAGGACTATTTAAAGGTTGTAGAAGATGTACAAAAAGAATATGAAAAAATTGCGGCAACCTTCAAAATTCCTTATTTTCCGCATGTATCTATCGGGTGGGACAATAACCCCAGATTCAAATTGCCACATGGGGCGGTTTTAAAAAACAATACGCCGGAAAATTTTGAAAAAGCACTGCAATTAGCCAAGGCGTATGCAGAGGGACATAATGTGCCGATGATTACCATCAACAGCTGGAATGAGTGGACCGAAAGCAGTTACTTAGAACCGGATAATGTTTATGGTTACGGATACCTTCAGGCAGTAAAACGTGTATTTGGCGAGAAATGATAGCTAAATACTTGAAAAAAACAATAAAACATGATATAATTTTTTACATAAATCACAGAAGAGGTGTTTGTAATGATAGACATAAAGTTTTTGAGAGAAAATCCGGATGTAGTAAAAGAGAATATCAGGAAGAAGTTTCAAGATAAAAAATTACCGTTGGTCGATGAAGTGATTCGATTAGATGAAGCTTCCCGTGCCAATAAATCGGAAGCAGATAATTTACGCGCGATGCGGAATAAGGTTTCTAAGAATATAGGATATTTTATGGCGCAGGGAAAAAAAGAGGAGGCAGAAGCCGAAAAATCAAAGGTTTCAGAGTATTCTCAGCGGCTTGCAGAATGTGAGAAGCTGGAAGGCGAGTATGCTGCAAAGATTAAAGAAATCATGATGGTGATTCCCAATATCATTGATCCTTCTGTACCCATCGGAGAAGATGACAGCAAAAATGTGGAAGTTGAAAAATTCGGCGAACCGGTTGTTCCGGATTTTGAAATTCCTTATCATACCGATATTATGAAATCATTCAACGGCATTGATTTAGATGCGGCAGGATCGGTTGCCGGCAATGGATTTTACTATTTGATGGGAGATATTGCACGGCTGCATTCGGCAATTTTATCCTATGCGCGGGATTTTATGATTGATAGAGGTTTTACCTATTGTGTTCCGCCGTATATGATTCGCAGAAGTGTTGTGGAAGGCGTAATGAGCTTTGAAGAAATGGACGCCATGATGTATAAAATAGAGGGGGAGGATTTATATTTAATCGGCACCAGCGAACACTCTATGATTGGTAAGTTTATTGGCACATTTACGCCGGAGGATCAGCTGCCGAAATGCCTAACATCTTACTCACCGTGTTTCCGTAAGGAAAAAGGGGCACATGGTATTGAAGAGCGTGGTGTATATCGTATTCACCAATTTGAAAAACAAGAAATGATTGTTGTGTGCAAACCGGAAGAAAGTCCGAAATATTTTGATGTTTTGTGGAAAAATACCGTAGATTTCTTCCGTACGCTGGATATACCGGTGCGGACTTTGGAATGTTGTTCCGGGGATTTAGCAGATTTGAAAGTTAAATCTTTAGATGTTGAGGCGTGGTCGCCGCGGCAGAAAAAGTATTTTGAAGTAGGTTCTTGTTCTAACCTTGGAGATGCGCAAGCGCGGCGCCTAAATATTAAAGTACTGGGAGCAGATGGCAAGAAGTATTTTGCACATACATTAAACAATACAGTCGTTGCGCCGCCAAGAATGTTGATTGCATTTTTAGAAAATAATTTGCAGGCAGACGGTACAGTATCTATACCGGAAAAACTCAGAATGTATATGGGCGGAAAAGAAAAGCTGGTTCCGGTGCAATAATGGGAATTAAAACCATAAAATGCTTGAAATACGCCTTATTTACTGCATAATTTAAACACAAACGAAATTTGCATATTGCGAATTTCGTTTTTTTTTTAAATAAAAAAAAGTCAAAATGTTGATAAGAAATATAGGGCGTGTTATACTGAAAAAAAGGAGGAATGAAAAATGAAAAGATGTCTGGCCTATTTGTTGGTAGGAATGTTGATTTTTTCTTTACTGCCTATGCATGTATTGGGAGCAGAAGAAATCATTGTTTCAACCAACAGTCCCGGCTACAAAGAAGTACAGGGAGAGTTTAAAGATTCCGGTTTAAAAGCGGCAGCAGAACAAAAAGGAAGATTTTCAAGTGCGCTTCCTTCGGAAATCCGCTACACACCGGAGATTCCGGAAACCGGGAACTATGAACTTTATCTGTATGTAGTTCCGAATCCGAATAAACCGGATGCCAGAAATGTGGAAGAATGTCTTGTAACCGTTCAGACCGCGGATGGCACGTTAAGCGGCACTTATAATTTCAATCAGATGAGTGACTGGAATTATTTAGGTGTATTTAAGTTTAATAAAGGCACCGAAGGGTTTGTTACCAATCTATATGAAAAATCTTCACCGTTAGGAAATTTAAGAGCCGGCGGTATCAAGTTAATTAAAACAGACAAGGCAGTAACAGATGCATTGGAAGGCGCATCCACCGCTGCACCTTCCAAGCCAGAGCAAACAATACCGACAGCGGGAACTGAAACCGCGTTAGATGATCCATATTTTACCGATTACGGCCCTCTGCCGGACGAAAAAAGTTTTACAGAAGCACCATATATTATAGCACCTTCTGAGAATGAAGAAGTAAATTCTTTTCCGAGCTTTTTATGGCAAGAACCCACAGAAGCTTTTGAAGTATTAGAAAAACCGGTATCTTATGATGTGGCAATTGCAAAGGATCAAGAATTTAATCAGATCATTGATGAGGATGTGACTGCGTTAAATCGCTATGTTGCTGATTTTCCGTTAGAACCGGGACAGTATTATTTCAGAGTACGGGCGAAGATGGATTCCGGCGCGGCAGGTGCGTACAGCGTGGTACCCTTTACCGTTGCCGGCTATGATGAAATCATTACAGTAAAACCGGATAATGCCGGCACAGATTACAGCCAGATTGTAGATGAAGCTGTCGCGCAGGCAAAACAGCTTTCTAAACAGGGAAAGAGAGTTTTAATTAACCTTGAGCAAGGTGAGTATCATTTTTACAAAGAAGGACCGATATTCAACTTTGCAAACGAAGGGTACGCAAATATTGATATAAACTGCAACGATTCAACATTATATTTGCATAAACTGAAAACAAGAGTATTTGTAGCAGATTATGCAAAGAATATGTCCTTGATGAATCTAACCACAGAACACGTGGATGAAATTCCGTTTATACAGTCAAGAGTTGCAGATGTTAAGCCGGATACAGGTGAGGTCGGCGTAAAGGTAGAGGAAGGTTTTCCAACATATGACGGTCCGTTGGGCAAATATTTCTTAGCATCCTGGGGCATTATATTAGATCCGGAAGAAAATGGAAAAACGAAACCTGAAACGATAGGTACATATTTCTTTACTGGCAATTATAGAAAAGAAGGGGATATTTATTATTTAGAGCTAAAATCAAAAGCGCATACAGCTGATTTTAGTGTTGGAGATCGATTTATACACTTATGCAGAGATAACAGCCCCACACTAACCGAATTTAAATTTTCAGAACACATAACCATCTATAACTTTGACAGTTATGTACATGGCGGATTGCATAATATCGCCAATGACTGCAGTCAGATCGTATATTTAGATTTTAATGCCAAGATTCAGGATGGTTATTGGTTTGCCGGCGGCGGGGATGGATTCCATTTAAGAGCAAATAAAATTGGTCCGTGGATTGAGAATTGTTCCGTAAATGGTATTGGCGATGACGCAGTTGCTCTGTTTACAAGACCAATGACGGTTATGGATCAGATAGATACCAAAACAATTTTGGTTGCCGCAGATACGCCGGCTTATTTCACTTTGAATCCTGGAGATACTTTTGTTTTGTTTGAGCCGTCAACCGGTGAAATTATACAAGAATGTACAGTAGCTACGGCTGTAAAAGCAGAGCCTTATTATAAGGTAACGGTACAAGAGGAACTGCCGGAACTTACCAATTTAGGAGATAAAATTTTAGATAGCTTGCAGATATGGAATCGTTCTATGTCTTCGGGAGATTTTGTGATTCGGAATAATACATTTAAGAATGTACGCCGGTATGGAAATGTTTCCCGCTCACATAGAGGCGTGATTGAAAATAATACTTATGAGGGCGTGACATCCAACGAAATAAAAGTATTAAATGAAACCCAATATCCGAACGGTTTATATTCCGACCAGCTCATTATACAGAATAATACCTTTAAAAAAGGGGCTAAAAGATCGGATACATTAGGCGTTATATCTTTCAATATAGAAAAACGTGCGGGTGGTATGGCGTTGTCAGTGGGAACAAAAAATGTGTTGATACGCAATAATACATTTGAGGATAAGCAGACGGTGCTTATAGATCTACAGGGCGCTGAAAATATTTCGTTTGTAGATAATTATGTTTTAGATGAACCGCTTACTGCGTTAGCACAAACCAACAGTAATTTCCTGGGCGTTAAAAATATACGTTTCCTGGATGAAAATTTAAAGGGGATATCTTATTCTACTAAGTCAGCCGAAGAGATTGAGGATGAGGGCACAGATCCGATCAACGGTTTTTCGTTCAGAGGCGCTTGGGCTTGGAGTGGATCGGTTAAGGGACCGGAAGAAGACGGCTCAAATACCATGTGGATTTCCGGACAGGATGATCGCGCATTTGTAAAATATGATATGTTGCTTGAAGCATCCGGAGATGTACAGGTTTATATTTACTGTCCATACTGGAATGTGAATCAGAATGAAAGTGTAGTATATGAAATTGTACACAATGGCAAAACCGATACATTTGTTGTGAATCAAAAAGATTGTACGGAAGGCATCTGGATTGATGCTGGCAGCTACGATTTTGCAGCAACGGGAGATGAATATGTAAAACTGATTTTAAAAGATGTACCTTTACAGACTATTACAACAAGAGCTTCCACTGTAAAATTCGTGCAGGGGGATCAAATACAGCTTGTTACGCCGGTTGAAGGCGGAATGTCGGACGGCGCTCTGAGAAAAGAAGAAATTGAAATTGCACAGGATGTGAAAGTATTTACTGATTTGGAAGGACACTGGGCAAAAGAAGATGTTACATATATGGCACAGCAAGGACATGTGCAAGGAAAAGATGTTGGCATATTTGCGCCGGAAGATACGATAACACGCGCAGAATTTTTAACTATACTAAACAGAATTTTAAATATTGCCAATCAGAATGAAGATGTTTATGGGGATGTTAAACCAGCAGATTGGTTTTATGGGTATGTTGCAGGCGGATATAAAGCAGGTTTATTAGACTCTTTGCCGACAGAAAGCGGATTTTTACCGAATCAGCCAATAACCAGAGAAGAAATTGCTTTGTTATTAGATAATGCCATTGCATATAAACAGATAGATATTTCTGCAAAAGTAGATGAAACGATAAATCCGGCAGCTTTTTCAGATTATAACGATATATCTGATTTTGCAAAAAGCGCGATGGAAAAAATGGTAAAAATGGGAATGCTGAAAGGCAAGAGTGACACAACGCTTGCACCAAAAAATACAGCAACACGTGCAGAAGCGACCGTTTTGCTCAAACGCTTTTTGGATTTATAAAATAACAGATTCATTCATCTGTTGAGAAAATGCAGCAAAAAAGGCACGAACTTTTAAGTTCGTGCCTCAGCGTGTCGATCAATCATCGACACGCTGGCAGATGACGAAAAAGAAAGTTAGATTTTTCGCAATTGCTTTCGTCGGCGTACAAAGGTACGGTAGAGAGCAATTGCGGAAAAAGCAAGCAATGATGCCGGTTTCTCGATGAATCCGGCGTCATTTACTGCGAAAACATAAAGTTTATAAAAAAGAAGCGTATTTTGTTTTTAGCGTCTATCTTGCGGTATAACGACTTTTTCGACAGTCCGGGGCACGAACTTTTAAATTCGTGCCTTTTGTTTTATCCGTTTATTTTCGTTGGCAAAAATCAGAGATACAAAACAAAAATATGCCGATTTTAATTGCACTCATATAATCTTAACATGGTTGCAATGGCTTGTTCTGTGGTGTAGGTATCTTGCGGTGCGAACTCTGTTTCTGAAACACCTTGCATAATTCCCATGGCTTTCATGCTTGCAACAGCGTCTAATGCCCAATTAGAGATGAAAGCTTGGTCATCGTATATTCCATTATTGGTTGGAGCAACGAGCGTTTTGTTTCCCAAAAATGCAGCGGTTCTGTATAAAAGTGCTGCGGCTTGTTCACGGGTAATATATGCATCAGGTGCAAACGTTCCATCACCCATTCCTTGGATTATATCCATTGAGGCTAAATATTCAACCTCCAAATATGAGCAATCAGAGAATGTAACGCGGTCTGTAATGCCTCTTTGAGATAATACATCCCGGATTGTCATTTCAATGCCCAGTCTTGAATCTGTATTTGGTTCAAACTCTGTTGCAATCAAGCGATATACCAGTCTGCAAAATTCATACCTTGTAATAGGCTGCGTATATTTGGCAGATAAATCATAGACCATTAAATTACAGGCAGCCGCTTTTTTAATTTCGTCAACAGCCCACGAGCTTGCATTATGCGTGATGAGCAAATCAGCCTGTGGGATTTCTATGTCATCGTCTTTCGTAAATTCTCTTTGGTTTTGCGCTTTAAATTCCATTTCGTTTACTTGGGTTATGTAGGTATATTTTAATGTACCGTTCGCCGTGTTCAATGCGTTTCTTGCGTTACCAATATAGGGAAGATACCAAACATAATTCTGCTTGACGACTCCGTTTAATTCATATGGCTCTCCGTATTTTCCTGCAATAATGCCGCCGCCGGGATAAACAATAAATGCTTGACTCTTATCTTCATTCCACAATTTAATATACTCTCCGTCCAGACTGAATGCTTCCATAGGCGCGATAACGCGGTCATAATGAAAGTTCCAGTAGGTGTCCAGCCATTTTCTTAAATCTTCATAGTCAATGTCGGCGCATTTTTTCGTGATGCTGTTTACAATAACGCCGTATTGAATGGCGGTTATATCGTCGATATGGAGGACATCTTGAAATGTCGTGAACGAAGGTAATTGCTCTGTATCGTATGCCTGTTCAGCAGAAGCTGCGATCTGGACGTTCACGATACAAATAACAAGAGCTAAAAAATGTAATAAATATTTTTTCATATTCAAATTCCTCCTTTTTTATAGGTTTAAGTAATATGCAGGTGGTTTTTCAACAAGTAAAGAAATATTGCTGGTAATAAGGAACAGAGGCGGCGGTTTAAGTTATGCCAGGCGCCTCTGCGGTATTTTCCTAAGGAACAGAGCCAGCATACTATAATGGAAGAGTGCAGTAATAATCCAGGTTGCCGGGTAGGATAAAAACAGGGTATAAATAGTAGGATCTGCGGCAAATATGGTATAAATCCAGACAATTCTAAGCAAACATGCACCCACAATAGACCCAACCATAGAAATGACAGATTTGTTAATGCCGCGCAGTGCACCAGCGCCTACTTCCATCAAACCACAGGTAAAATAGGTAAGACAAGTTAACTTTAATCTTTCCATACCAAAAGCGGCAGCTTCCGTATTGTCCAGGAAGAAGGACAAAAATACAGGGCTTAGTACATAGCAAACACCGCCGATAATCAGGCCCAGCACAATTACAATGGAGCTGCAGTACAAAATAGATTTAACAATACGATCTTTCTTTCCCGCACCAAAATTCTGACTACTGAATGTGAGAACGGTGTGATAAAGCGAATTAAGCGCCTGATAAATCAAGTTATCAATATTTGCAGCAGCTGTGCAGCCGGCCATGGCGTTTTCCCCGAAAGTATTGATTGCCGACTGTATAAAAACATTCGATAACGAGAAACTAGCGCCTTGTATACCTGCCGGAATGCCGACGTGGATCATTTGCAGCAGTTCGTTTTTATAAAACCGGATTTGCTTTATAATTAGCTGATAGCTTTCTCGGGTTCTTACCAAACAAATAATTATAAGAACTGCAGAAATCAGCTGGGAAATAACTGTCGCAATTGCAACACCTGCAACATTCAGACGGAAATAAATAACCAATACCAAGTTAAGGATGATATTGATCATGCCGGATAAAATCAGGAACAGCATAGGGCGTTTTGTATCGCCGACTGCTCTTAAAATAGCGGAACCGAAGTTATATACGGCAACGGCAGGAAGACCTGCAAAATAGATTTTCATATATAAGGTAGCAAGGTCAATCACGTTATCCGGTGTTTCCATAAGTCTTAGGAGGGGTTTACAGAACAAATATCCCAAAAGACCTAACACAACACCGCAAACTAAACTTACTGCCATTGAGGTATGTACAGAACGGTACAAACTTTTTTGATTGCCCGCGCCAAAGTATCTGGATACAACCGAAGTGGTACCAACCGATAGTCCCATCAGCAGACAGATGATTAGGTTGATTAAAGAGCCGGTTGCTCCGACAGCTGCTAAATAGCGGCTGCCTGCAAATCTGCCAACAATCAGTTGGTCTGCGGCGTTATACAATAGCTGCAATATATTTGATAACATAACAGGTATAAAAAATACGACGATCTTAGAAAATAAAGGTCCATTACACATATCCACTTCATGGGTTGTGGAATGTTTAAACATTTTAGGGGCATCTCCTTTCAAAGTTTTGCAATTAAACCAAAAGCTCGATGACTGTTTTATTTTGTTTTTTGGCATACAGAATGGTAGAGGCTGTACCACCGCTTCCTGCGTTATTATATATTGCCAATACAATGTCCGCATGGTCAACCATATATTTATTTCGTGCATGCATACAGCCTCTATAATAAAAAGGACTGATCATGATTTGATGATCACATGCGGCAAGAATCTTATGATATCGCTCAACACTTTTCAAACTCCATTTTTTTGGTTGATCCGGACAGGGAATTACTGCGGTTAAATGAATATTAGGGTAAATTTGTTTAAAATATAGAACGATTTCAGCTGCCCATGTATCCACGCCCTGCGCCATTCCACACAAAAAATGGTTCGTTCCTGCACCAATCAGGCGCTGGATTTCTTCCTGTAGATCTTGCTTTATTTGTATACAATCAGGATGCTGTTCATTAAAGCCAAAAACAAAGCTCTGCGGACGATGTCCTGTAAAACAAACGGTCATTTTTTTAGCCTTTCATAATAAATTTTAATTCATAAAACCCGTATTTCTGACGCATTAAAAAATGAAGAAAGCGCATCAAATAACGATTCCGTTAAATGTACATTGTATTTTTCCGGAGCTTTTCTTTTTTCATTTATATGCGAAAAATATAGAATAACGGGTATATTGCCGTGATTTTCTTTTAAAACATTTAGAATTTGCGGCAGTTGCTGTTCAGTATTTTCCGTAATTTTTAGATAAAGTTTAGTAATAATAGGTGCATTTTGTACAGAATAGAGGTTTTCACATACCACAGAAGGCTCTTTTTCTTCCTGAATGCTGAGTCTGCCGCTGATAACAATCGCGTTTCCTTTATTGAGTACAGCTGAAAATGTATCGTATAAACGGGCGAAGATTAAAACATCCATCATGCCATAGGCGTCTGAGATGGAAAGAATTGCCATCTTCTCATTGCGTCGCGTTATTTTTACTTTGATCTCTTCAATGATCCCTGCAATGGTTATTTTTGCACCATCGTGTAATGCTTGTTTATCCGTTTCATCTTCTGCGGATGCTCTGATTTTTAAGATGTCCGCATTGGTTTTTCCTGCCAGCTGTTCTTTAAATTGATCTAACGGATGACCGGAGATGTAAATACCCATAAATTCTTTTTCCTGCGCAAGACGTATAGATAAATCCAGCTCTTTTACATCGGGCGGCGGTGTTTTTGGCTGTGGTAAATCCGCATCCATGGAAAAGAAAGATATCTGGCCTTCAATTGTAGATTTTTTTTCTGCGCTTGCTTGTTCCAATTCTTGTTCATATAGGAGCAGAAGCTGTGCGCGATTTAGGTCTAAGGTATCGAACGCGCCGCTTTTGATCATGCCTTCTACGGCACGTTTATTCAGACTCTGATATTTGGTCATACGTACACAGAAATCAGAAAACGTTAAAAACCGACCGTTTTTTTCTCGCTCAGACACCAAATCGGATATAAAAGTCCGGCCAACGTTTTTTATAGCCGCAAGACCAAATCGTATGGCGTTATCTTCTACAGAAAAGCTGGAAAAACTGCTGTTGACATCCGGAACTTTTACCAAAATGCCATTCTTTCGGCAAACCTGCATGTATTCTGCAATCTTGCTGATATTATCTAAAAAGCTGGACATAAGCGCAGCAAAAAATTCAACGGGGTAGTGTGCTTTAAGGTAAGCTGTGCGATAGGCAACAACGGCATAGGCGGCCGCATGGGATTTATTAAAGGCGTATTTAGCAAAATCCATCATCTGGTCAAAAATTGCCACCGCCGTTTTTTCAGGAATGCCTTTGGCAATAGCGCCGTCAATATGCTTTTCGGCAGATCCGAAAATAAAGTCTTGACGCGCCTGATCCATGACATCGCCTTTTTTCTTGGACATAGCGCGGCGAACTTGATCCGCACCGCCCATAGAGAAACCGCCAAGTTTTTGCACGATTTGCATAACTTGTTCTTGATATACAATACATCCGTAGGTTACATTTAAAATTTTTTCCAATTCAGGATGCAGATAGGTAATGCTTTCAGGATGGTTTTTGTTTTTGATATAGGTTGGAATAGAATCCATGGGACCGGGACGGTAAAGCGCAATGCCGGCAATAATGTCTTCCAACGAATTTGGCATCAGTTCACGCATAAACTGACGCATTCCGCCGCTTTCAAGCTGAAAAACGCCGTCTGTTTCACCTTCTGAAAGCATGCGGTAAACAGGTGGGTCGGAAAAAGAGATATGTTCAATATCTAAGGATATGTGTTTTCTTTTAAGCAGCTTAATTGTATCGGCGATAACGGTTAAGGTGCGCAATCCTAAAAAATCCATTTTTAACAATCCCAATTCTTCTAAGCGCGTCATGGTGTATTGGGTAGTAATGGCATCCCGGTTTCTGTATAAAGGTACATATTCGTTTGTCGGTTTTGCGGTAATGACAACACCGGCAGCGTGTGTAGAAGCGTGCCGCGGCATTCCTTCAATTTTTTGCGTCATTTGAATCAAATCGGCAATTTGCGGATTTTGCCGCCCGGCAGCGGATAGTTCCGGATTTAAAGCAAGCGCTTCTTTCATAGTTATGTTGAGTGTACGAGGAACCATTTTGGCAATGGCGTCTACTGTGCCGTAAGGCAAGCCCATGGCACGTCCGACGTCCCGAAGCGCTGCGCGTGCAGCCATGGTTCCGAAGGTTATAATTTGAGCGACGTGGTCATGTCCGTACTTTTCAGTAACATAGTCAATAACCTCTTGCCTGCGGACGTAGCAGAAGTCCATGTCAATATCCGGCATGCTTACGCGTTCGGGATTCAGAAAACGCTCAAAAAACAAATTGTATTTTACCGGATCAATATCGGTGATTTTTAAGCAATAAGACACCAAGCTTCCGGCGGCAGATCCTCTGCCCGGACCTACAGGAATGCCTTTTGTTCTGGCAAAATGAATCACATCCCACACAATTAAAAAGTAGTCTACAAAGCCCATTCGTTCAATTACGGAAAGTTCGTATTCCAGCTGGGGTACATACTTTTCATAGTCTGGATACCGCTCTTTCAGCCCGGATAAGCATAAATCTTTAAGAAAATGACTATGTGACAGATTATCCTGCAGGGGAAAGTCGGGAAGGTGGCGGTGTTCAAAATCCAGCGCAACACAGCAGCGTTCGGCAATTTTACATGTATTCTCAATTGCTTCAGGCAAGTCAGGAAATAATGCGCGCATTTGTTCTTCCGTTTTAAAGAAGAACTGATCGGTTTCAAACTTCATCCGGTTCGGTTCGTCTATGGTTTTTCCCATTTGTATGCACATTAAAAGATCCTGCAGCTTTGCATCTTCCTGTTTGAGATAATGTACGTCATTTGTTGCAACCAAGGGAAGATCGAGTTCTTTGCTTAAACGCAAAAGATAAGCATTAACGCTTGCCTGTTCGGCAAGGCCATGGTTTTGCAGCTCTAAGAAAAAGTTATTTTTTCCAAAGATTTCTGCAAAAGAAAGCGCCTCGTTTTTAGCACCGGCGTAGTCACCCGCAAGCAAGTGACGTGGGATATCTCCCGCAAGACAAGCAGAAAGCGCAATAATTCCTTTTGCGTATTTTTTCAGACAGGCTTTGTCTACCCGCGGTTTATAATAAAAGCCGTTTACATAACCTTCAGAAACAATTTTCATTAAGTTATGATAGCCTTCGTTTGTTTCAGCAAGCAAAACCAAATGTCCATATCTGCTTTCATCGGTGGCGGTTTGATCCGTCATAGAGCCAATGGCGGTATATACTTCACATCCGATAATGGGTTTGATTCCTTTTTGTAATGCATACTTATAAAAATCAACGGCGGCAAACATCGCACCGTGATCTGTAATAGCAACAGCTTTTTGACCTAAGGAAAGGGCATAGTCCACTAATTCTGTCACGCGGCAGGCGCCGTCTAATAAACTGTATTCTGAGTGAACATGCAAATGTACAAAACTCATAGCCGCTTACCTCCTCGTAAATTTTCGGCAATTTCCACCAGCTTTTTTAAACGATGGTTGATACCTGATTTGCTGATAGGCATGGACAGCATTTTGCTTAAATCTTTTAAAGAGGCGTCCGGATGGTCTAAGCGTAAAAGTGCTACTTCCTGCAAACTGTCATCTAAAGAGGAAAGTCCAATGGTGTGCTGTATTTTCTCAATTGCCTCAATCTGGGCATTGCCCGCGTATACCGTCTTTGTAAGATTGGCAACTTCAAAATTTGTTTTACGGTTGATGGTATTTTTAAATTCTTTTGTCACCCGGGTTTCTTCTAATGCTACAACAGATTTCATAGCGCCGGCATAACCTAAGAAATCATGTATATAATCGGCGCCTTTGAGATATATGACATAATTTGCTTTTCGGGCAATGATTTTGCCTTGTATATCTAATGATTGCATAATTTTCAAAAATTCACGGCTTAACTTGAAATGGTTGGTGGAGATTTCCAAATGATACCGCTTTTCGGGTTCAGCGCAAGAACCGCTCGTTAAAAAAGCCCCGCGCAAAACTGCGTGCAGACAACAGGAATTTTGTAAAATAAAATCAGGAAAATGAAAAGAAACAAAGTTTTTCATATCCCGTGAATTTTTTACAAGATCAAAAGTTGTCAGGACAGAAGAAAGCGTAGTTTCATCTGCAATCTGCACTTCTAAAAGGCCGGGGGTTGTTTTGTGAATAATAACTGGGGAAAAATGGAATATTTTTTCGGTCAAATAGGCAATTCTTTCGGCAAATGCGTGATTTTCAGTGCGTAAAACCAAGCAATTGTCACGTATATGGGTGCCAAAACAAATAATTGCGCAAAGCTCAGCACGCATACAGCACGATTTATGTATGTTGAGTGCACACAATTCATTTTTTATATCAGTTGAAAAGGACATGTTTGCACCTTCTTCTTGAAAAAAGACGCCTTATTTTTGCGAAAAAATATAAGGCGTTATTTGTTTATTTGCTATCTTTTTCAATGTCACGATGATGGGTAAGCACACGGTGGTTTAAGTTTTTTAAACGTTTACTGATGACTTCGGCAATTGTAACCGAGCGGTGCTTGCCGCCGGTACAGCCGATTGCGATAACCAATTGGTTTTTCCCTTCTTCTTTGTAATAGGGAATAAGATACTCTAATAAATCAATGATTTTATTTAAAAAAGTCTGTGTCTGTTCATGGTTTAAAACAAAATCTTGTACAGATTTGTTTAAACCGGTCTGGTGTTTGAGTTCGGCAACATAGAAAGGATTTGGCAGAAAACGTACATCTAAAACCAAATCAGCGTCATTTGGGATGCCATATTTGTAACCAAAAGACATAACGTCGAGTATAAGTCCGTCATAGCTCCCGCCGGCGACATAAATATTAGCAAGCTCTTCCCGTAAGTCTCTTGTGAGCATGCTGGTTGTATTGATGATGTGATCGGCTCTTTGCCGTACTGCGGCCATTAGTTCACGTTCTTTGTTGATTCCATCAATAATTTTCCCGTCCGTTGACAATGGATGCTGACGTCTTGTTTCTTTATATCGCTTGATCAAAACATCATCAGAAGCATCTAAGAAAAGAACTTCGCATTTATGTTCCCCCGCGTCCATCTCGTCTAATGTTTTAATTAAGTCCGAGAATAGGGTTCTGCTGCGAATATCAGTAACTAGGGCAACTTTGTCGATGGTACCTCCGGCGTTCATAGATATTTCAACAAACTTAGGAATCAGAACAGGAGGCATATTATCAATACAGTAATACCCAAAATCTTCCAGACATTTCATGGCGCTGGATTTTCCTGCGCCGGACATTCCGGTAACGATAACGATTTTCATGCAATGCCTCCTTTGTTTTTTAAAAAAGTTTTTTTAGAGTATTTAAAGCAAGAACGGCGTCATCTAAAAGATTTTTTGCTTCGCCTTCTATGCTGATTGTTTTATTATATCCTTTTTGGTTTAAGACATCCGCCAAGCTTTGCATTTCCGGTGTAGATATGGTCGGATAAGCACGTGTAGAAGGGTCTGCCCAGTGTACGTGTGTCAGCGAATCGACCAATGCCTGGGGATAGTCTATAGTTTCTTTATTATTATAAATATGGTAGATATCTGCAAGAAGCCGTACGTTTGGATGCTGCACACTATTTACAAGTTTAAAACCGTCCTGTACCGTTTGAATAATATTACATTCTTGTTTGCGCAAGGGTTCAATCGCAATGGTTATATCGTATTTTGCGGCACATTCTCCTAACCGCCGGCATAAATCTGTAAGTTCAGAAAAAGCGATGCCAGGATCATATCCATCCGGCATATTCCGCGCGCCGCCTGATCCGAAAACTAAGACTTTAAGTCCAAGTTTTGCACAGCGCGGCATAAGCATATTCATATATGTATTTTCCCATTCAATATCCCGTTCGGGGCCTGTTAAATGAATGGTTCGATTCAATTTCCAGCCGGGGAACAGGAGATTCGCACAAGGCGTTGTAATTCCGTTTATTTTCTGCAGCTCCGCACAGTACTCAATCTCGTCATCTGTCATGGAAACTACGCATCCAATATTTGTTTCAATAAAATCATAACCGATATCTATGATTTTTTTTGCTGTTTCTATTGTGTCGGGTGTAACGCCGGCGCAAACACCAAATTTCATTTTGAACGCTCCTTATTTACCAGTTATATTTCGTTAATTTTCCTTCTGTTTTTAATTCTGGATAATTCCATTGTCGCAGAGTTTCATAAACCGCGATGGCAACGGTGTTGGAAAGATTTAAGCTGCGGGCGTCGTTCTGCATTGGGACCCGGACGCAATGTTCTTTATTTGCATATAAGAGCGCTTCGGGCAATCCGGCGTCTTCTCTTCCAAAAACCAGGTAACAATTATCCGGATACTGTATATCCGTATGGCGGTTTAATCCTTTTGTGGTATAGTAAAAAAACGTATCGTGCGGATGCTGATTGAAAAAAGTTTCTGTATTCTCATACGTATGAATCTCCATGAGATGCCAGTAATCTAAACCTGCTCTTTTTAGTTTTTTATCGTCAATTTTAAAGCCCATCGGACCAACAAGATGCAGTACCGCGTTTGTAGCGGCGCAAGTTCTTGCAATATTTCCGGTGTTTTGAGGAATCTGCGGTTCAATCAGCACAATATTGAGTCTGGACATGCATTATTCCTCCCAGTTATGGGAAATGTTTTGCACATCATCACTGTCTTCCAGCATATCAATGAGTTTATTCATATTTTTTATAGCGGTTTCATCGGTAAGCTGTACAGTGGTCTGCGGTACATATTCTACTTCTGCCTGCGAAAACGCATAGCCTTTCTGTTCCAGTGCATCGCAAATGACGCCAAATTCTTCCGGTTCAGTCAAGATTTCAAAATAACCATCTTCTGCTGAAAAATCACTTGCACCGGCGTCTAAGGCGTCCATCATAACGGTATCTTCGTCCAGTTCGCCGTCTTCATTATCAATAATGATAACGCCCTTTTTATCGAACATAAAGCTAACGCAGCCAACGGTTCCCAAATTGCCGCCGCATTTATCAAAACAATGGCGAACGTCTGAAGCAGTACGATTTCTATTTTCGGTCAAAGTCTCAACAATCACTGCTACGCCGCTCGGACCGTAGCCTTCGTAAATGATGCTTTCATAGTCAGCGCCGCCGTTATCGCCGGCAGCTTTTTTAATACTGCGCATAATATTTTCATTAGGCACATTTTGTGCCTTTGCTTTTGCAATGACATCTCTTAATTTTGAATTTGCGTCAGGGTCCGGACCGCCTTCTTTTACAGCAACAGCAATTTCTCTGCCGAATTTTGTAAAGATTTTGGCTCTCTGGCTGTCACTTTTTTCCTTTTTGTTTTTAATATTATTCCATTTGGAATGTCCTGACATGTGGTTTTCATCCTTTCAAAATAAATATACATTCTATAACAGCATACATTTTATCACATTTACGCATGGATATCAACACCTTTTTCGCAAAAAAAATAAAAATTTTAAAAATAGACTTGATTTTTGGAAAAGATTGTGATACAATAATAAAGCTGTTAAAAATGAATATGCGCCCGTAGCTCAGCTGGATAGAGTGTTTGGCTACGAACCAAAAGGTCGGGGGTTCGAATCCCTCCGGGCGTGCCAAATCGGAACGGATTTTTCTCCGTTCCGATTTTTCTTTGCAGAAAAATATATTTTGTTGCTTTCCCCATGTTTAGATAACGTATTTATGCTATACTTTTTAAATAATTCTATCTATGTATTTTTACTTTTTCTGTGTTTGCATGAAGGGTTTTATTTTGTGATTTGTGTAATTTTGATGTAATGTCGTGTTTGTTTTTAGCAGAAAAGCAACTTTTTAAAATTCTCTAAAAAAGTGTTGCATTGTGTCATTTGATGAGATATAATTAACTTGTAACAACAATAGAGGCAATTTTTATGTTTTAATATACGCAGAATTAAACCCATAAAACTTTCCAATCCTTAGAAATTAACTCGATGGAACGAAGCACCTAAAAAGCATGGCATAACTATGCAAATTATTATGAGTTACAATTGGTATACTTTAAAACTATTAAAAAAGAGAAAATCAGATAGATGGGTACTTTTGATAAAACAATAATTTATATGGGTATATAAAAAATAATAAAAACAAAATAAAAAAAATAAAGGGGAAAGTAGTATGTTTGAAGAAAAAATTAAATCTTTTGTAGAACGCATTGATACAATGCGCGACAGTATATTTACTGAAGAAGCAACAAAAACTTCTTTAATTATGCCCTTTTTCTCGTTGCTAGGCTATGATGTTTTTAACCCAACTGAGTTCGTTCCGGAATATGTTGCCGACGTTGGGATCAAAAAAGGAGAAAAAGTGGATTATGCAATTGTGATTAACGGTCAGCCAACAATCTTGGTTGAAGCCAAAAGTGTAAATCAGCAACTTGAAAAACATGATTCGCAACTGTTTCGATATTTTGGTGTTTCCACTGCTAAATTTGCCATACTTACAAATGGAATAATTTACAAATTTTATACGGATTTGGAAGAACCTAATAAAATGGATATAACGCCTTTTATGACAATAGATTTATGCAATTTACGAGACAGTGACATTGTCGAATTGAAAAAATTTGAAAAAGCATCTTTTGATATTGAAAATATAATAAATACTGCGTCAGATTTGAAATACTGCAGCTTAATAAAGCAATTTCTTAAAGATCAGTTTTCAAATCCTTCTGATGATTTTGTCAAATTAGTCTTATCCTCGGACATATATGAAGGTCGTTTTACGCAAGCAATTTTGGATAAATTTAAGCCTATAGTTAGAAAATCTATTTCGCTATATCTGAATGATCTGGTTAACGATAAAATTAAAAATGCATTAAACTTAGATACGAGCAAGTCTGAACCTAATGTTAATGCTCCAAATAACGAGGCAGATAGCCCGGAAAATGATATATCTGGTATCGTTACGACTGCCGAAGAATTACAGTCATTTTATATCATAAAATCTATATTAGGCAACGAGCTGGATTTAAACCGAATTACATATAAAGATACGGCCAGTTACTTCACTGTTTTTCTTGATGGAAAGGTTACAAGATGGATAAGTCGCATATATCTCAAAGAGCATATCAAATATCTTGTGATACCCGAAGGTGATGAATTAAAAAAATATGTTATTGAATCTATAAATGATATATATGGACTTGCAACTGTTTTAAAAGAACGGGCAAAGTCTATTTCATAACAGACATGCGTGTTTAAAGAAGGATAAATATTATAATTAAAAAAGCGTTTTTTGTTAATATCGTTTACCACAAATCGGCAAGAGTGTTTAGAACCTTGCCGATTTTAATTTTTCATGCAGCAAGTTAAAGAAATAAGCAATGGCTAGCAAGTATGGTGTGAATTCTAAGCGGTGCGATGCTTTGAACGCCGCAAGACCATTGATCCAAATAATGTGCGGTGCTTTTTTATTTACTTTTTTCAAACAAAGCCAAACTATCTTGAGTTATAGGAGATTTGTTTTTGTAAAAAAGAAGCAGCATTTTTATTGCGCAAAAGGTAGTTCTGTGATACAATGTAAAAAAATAAGGAGGCAGGGAATATGAAATATATCAAAACAGTTTTAAAGCATACGCCGGTTTCGCAGGTGGCACTTGGGTGTATGCGGATCGGCAGTATGACAGAGCATCAGATAGACATGTATATAAATACAGCTTTGGAATTGGGGTATAACTACTTCGACCATGCGGATATTTATGGTGGCGGAAAATGTGAAGAAGTTTTCGGTGGTGCGTTAAAACGCGATCCATCCTTGCGGGATAAAATGGTTATTCAAACGAAATGTGGAATAAAAAAAGGCATGTATGATTTCAGCAAAGAACATATTGTTTCTTCTGTTGATCAATCTTTAAAGCGTTTATCCTGCGAAAAAATTGATGTACTGTTGTTGCACCGCCCAGATCTTCTTATGGATCCTGCTGAAGTTGCAGAGGCGTTTGACGAGCTGGAACAAAGCGGCAAGGTGGTTGCTTTTGGTGTTTCCAACCATAGTCCGATGCAAATAGAGCTGCTTAAAAAATACGTAAAGCAGGATTTAAAAATCAATCAGCTCCAATTAAGTGTTGTAAATGCCGGAATGATAAGCAGTGGTGCTAATGTAAATATAGATAATACAGACGGCGTGAACAGAGATGGTTATGTGAGAGATTATTGCAGAATAAAGGATATAACCATTCAACCCTGGTCGCCGCTTCAACACGGCTTTATTGAAGGTCCGTTTTTAAACAACCCGATTTTTGATAAAACAAACAAAATTATTACAGAAATGGCTGAAAAATATGACGTTACAGATACAGGAATGGCGATTGCCTGGCTATTACGTTTGCCTGAGAAAATGCAGCCGGTGGTTGGAAGCACAAATATAGATAGACTCAAACAGATAGCCAAAGCGAGCGATATAGAATTATCAGCGGAAGACTGGTATAAAATCTATTTAGCGGCAGGATATAAACTTCCGTAATTTTCAGACCGTAGTTTATAGGATAGTACGATGTTTAACAGGCACGGAACAAGCTTTTGTTTATATTGCTTGTTCCTTTTTTTATTTTTTAAAATATGAGTAGGAGAAGAAAAAACATTGACAGATAGAATAAATGGGTATAAAAAACCTCTTGTCCAAACAAGAGGTTCTTATATTCTCAATTAAATCTTTGTTAACTGCACTTGATTTTCCGCGCATAAGGCATGCCAATCTTCATCCAGTTCACTGTCTGTAATAATATGGTCGATCTCATTTAGCTGCGCAAGCTTGGCAAAGCCGATTCTTCCAATTTTAGAACTGTCGCATAAATAAAACTTTTCGGTTGAATTTTTGAGCATTTTTTGTTTGATGGAACATTCCTGTTCGTTGCTCTCTAAAATACCTCCGTTTTTTGTAATGCCTCGGCTGCTGAAAAACATTTTATCCGCGTAAAAATAATGAATGATATTTTGTTCTGCTAAGTTTCCTACCAAGGATTGATTCTCGCTCACATACCCGCCAACTGAAATTACCTTAAGATTTTTTTGGTCTTTCAGTTCATCGATGATACGAATCGATGTTGTAATAATCGTAACATTCTTTAACGCCTTTAACTCCTTTGACAAATAAAAAGTTGTGGTAGAGGCGTCTAAAAAAACCGTATCTCCGGGGACAATGGATTTGACCGCTTCTTTTGCAAGTTTTGCTTTAATATCTGTGTTGGTGTGTTTTCGTTTTTCCAGAGATAGCTCGAGCTTTGCTTCTTCAATCGGGATTGCGCCGCCGTGTGTGCGAATTAAAAGTTCTTTGGCTTCTAATTTTTCTAAATCCCGGCGCACAGTTTCTTCGGTAACACCCAGTTCATCACTTAACTTGCTGACCCAGACAGCGCCGGATTCTTTTAATATTTCTAAAATTTTTTTCTGCCGTTCTAATGCAAACATTTTATTTCATCCTCACCTGTGAATTGTTTATTTTAAAATTTTAACAATATCTCCATTTTTTAAACCTGCCGAATTTGCATCATCTGTATCAATGTGCATTTCCACGTTAAAATCATCGCGTACACGAACCTGCACATCGTAAAATTTGGTGGGTTTAATACCTTCAACCAATACATCGACATAGTCGTTGTCTTTGATTCCATGTTTTTGCGCGTAAGAGGGTGTCAAATGAATGTGTCGATTTGCGATAATCACGCCTTCTTTCAGATAAATGCTGCCCTTTGGCCCGACGATAACAATACGTTCAGACCCTTCAATGTTTCCGGATGGGCGTACCGGTGGACTGACTTTTAAAACAAAAGTATCAGTTCTTGAAATTTCCACCTGCGTATGTTTGCGTACCGGACCTAATACACGCACTTTTTCAATAGCTTTTAAAGAAGGTCCTACCAGTGTAACCACTTCTTCGGCAGCAAATTCTCTACCCATTAGGGTTTTCTTTTTAGTAAGGGTATATCCATCGCCGAAAAGGGTATATAAATCTTCCTGCGATAAATGGACATGTCTTTGTGAGACACCAATCTTTACTTGTTCATTTTTTTCATTATTATATTCTGAAACAGCAGCCTGTACTGCTTTTTCAATTGCTTTGCTATCCATGTGATTTCACCTTTCTGTTGTTGCGAAAAGTTTTGAAATTCGATACAATAATTTTAAAAAGATCATGCTATGCGAAACAGGATAAAATGGACGGCAAACAAATAATTTGTTTGCGGCATTTCGAAAGTTTCTATTATTTTTTTTTGGCAAAGAATCAACTTTCAAAATCAAAGAATTTTTTAACCTCATCATGGGGATTTGCAATGACTTCTGCCCCAAATACCGCTCCTAAAATTTCTGCCTGCTTTTTCCCTGCGTCTATAGCTGCGCTTACAGCGTCCACTTTTCCGGCAATGACTAATGTAACCAACCTGCCGCCCAGACGCTTTTCGGTATGGATCAAACGAACAGAGGCAGTTTTTAACATAGCGTCCAGTGCGTTGATAGAGGCAACTAAGCCTTGTACTTCCAGTAAACCAATCGATGCACTCATTCGTCTGCCTCCTTTCGCATTGTCTTGGGCAGTTTTTTATTAAATTTGTCTTTGTTTATATCCATTAAGTAAGCCATTTTGTCTACATCCGTTCCGGGATTTGCAATAATATGGGATACGATATATTTTCCTTTGGATTTTGCGTAAGCAACCCCGGCTTGTACAGCCGCTTGTACAGCTCCGACTTCACCGCTGATTTTTACAATCATGACCAAGGGCGCGGGCACGTCGGGAGAAACCGGACGGTTTCGGTCAAATGCAATCACTTCTATTTCCGCAGCTTTTGCACACACATCTGCAACACAGACTGCAGTTGTAAAGCTGTAGACTTCTATCATGCCCAATGCGTTCATTCTGTCACCTCAATTAAATTTTAAACAATATGCAATCCGTCAACCAAAACACATCTTCTTTGCCGTGTAAAGGAATGCGCGGCTGTTAAGCCTTCGCCTGTCGGACCGGCGATGGTAAAGGTGGTATAGCCTTCACCGCCGGCACCGATTCCGGCGTATGATGGTGCATTTTTAACAAAAATTGTGGTTTCCACAGCGCGCGCAAAGCGGGTTAAGTGGTCAATGTTTTTGGAGTGAATATGCGCAGAATGACGATTTCCGTGCTCGGCTGCAACAGCATATTGGATTGCTTCGTCAATGTTGTCTACCCGAACAATAGGCAAAATAGGCATCATCATTTCCACTTGTACAAAAGGATGGCTGTTTTCTGTTTCGCAAATAATCAGCCGTGGCTCAGCATCAATACCAAGTTCTTTTAGGAATTTTTTGGCGTCTTTACCAACCCATTTTTTATTGATAACATACTTGCCATTTTTTTCAATTAAAGCTATTTTTAATAGTTTTTCAACATCAGCACCTTTAATCAAATAGGCACCGTTGCGGCACATGGAATCAATCAGGCGGTCTGCGACCGATGCGAAAACAAAACATTCTTTCTCTGCAATGCAAGGAAGATTATTGTCAAAGCTTGCACCAGCAACGATATCTGCACCTGCTTTTTCAACATCGGCTGTATCATCTACAATAACCGGAGGATTGCCTGCACCCGCACCAATTGCTTTTTTACCCGAAGAAAGCAGCATTTTTACTACACCCGGCCCGCCGGTTGCAACCAGCATACGCACAATAGGAGAAGTTACCATTTCATTAGAGGTATCCATAGTGGGTTTTTGAACAGAGACCACTAAGTTTTCGGGTCCGCCGGCTTCTAAAACAGCGCGGTTTACTAAATCTACTGCATAGTTTGCTGTTTTGCAAGCGTGAGGATGTGGGTTAAATACAACGGCGTTTCCGGCTGCAATCATGCCAATAGAATTGCAAAGTACGGTTTCACTTGGATTGGTAGAAGGCGTAATGCTGCCAATAACACCGTAAGGAGCCATTTCAATAAGCGTCATACCGCTGTCGCCGGTCATAACACGCGGAGATAAATCTTCTGTTCCGGGCGTTTTATTTGCGACCAGCTGATGTTTAATGATTTTATCAGAGACGCGACCCATTCCGGTTTCTTCTACGCCTAAAACGGCTAAAGTTTCTGCTTCTTCCAAAATGCGTTTGCGAATGTTTTTAATCATTTGTTCGCGCTGTGCGACAGAGTAGCCGCGGAATTGCTTATAAGCTTTTTCCACTGCGGCAAGTGCTTCTGTCATGGTGGTAAATACCCCTTTTTGTCTGGGGGCAGAGGAAATGTTTTTAGCGTTTACATTTTCAACAACTTTTGCAACAATTTCCTGTACCATTTTTTCGTTTATTTGCATTTTACACACCTCTTACTTTAAAGTATCGTTTCCCACAGCTTATTGTCGGGATTTGGAATCACAGAACTATCTAAGAACATGCCGCCAGCGCCAACTTCCTGCTGTGCACGGTCAATCGCAGCCTGTACCGCTGCGACTTCTCCGGTCAGCAGCATGTAGGATTTTCCGCACATGCCTTTTGCAATTCTCAGTTCTATCAATTGAACGTCAGCTGTTTTGGCAGCCATATCCGCTGCCACAATAATAGAGGCGGCAGAAAAGGTTTCCAAAACACCTAAAGCGTTTTTGTTTTCTATGTTGTTTGCGGCATATATTGCCGGGAATATGGAGGGATCTGGATTTCCAAGTACAAAATGATCGATCAGCTTATCTCCATACAACGTTTGCGTCGCATCTACAGCAGCGCGGACAGCACTTAATTCTCCTGTGATTAAAACAATGTATTTTCCCGGACAAACAGTCTGTGCTTCTATGATTTCTACATTAGCGGTTTTGACCATCAGATCAGCGGCATGTATACCGGTAGATACTGTCTGATATTCTGCCATGCCGATTGCTTTGCTCATAAATCCTTATGCCTCCTTCTGTTCTTCAATAAGGGCAAATTCCTTATTCACTAATAAGACTTTTCCGTTTATGGAAGCGTGTATGGTATTGCTTAAAGCATTTTCCGCAGGGACAGCAATTACTTGCCCCACGGCAACAGAGTCACCTGCCTGCACATTCGGAATCGAAGGGGCGCCTGTGTGCTGAGAAAAAAGAATTTTAACCTTCTTCGGATGAAAGTCTTTTTCAGACAAAGGGGCAGGTGTATTATATTTTGTAAGCCCTAACCGCGCAGTTAATCGCTCCTTTGCTACTTTTCGGTAGTCTCTCTGCGGGTTCACAGGGGCTGAATATTCTGGTTTAGGTACCGCAATGCCGTTTTTGCGGAGTTCTGCTTTTAAGGCAAGGATCAGTGTCCTCGGGTGCAGAGATTGCGGGCAGGCAAACATTTCGCAAATGCCGCAGCCAGAGCAAAAAGCAGCATTTAAAATGGCCTGCGGTTTTACAACTTTTCCGCTGGACATTGCACGCATAATTTCATGCGGCTCAATTGGATGCCCCAACAAATGCCGGGAACATAAATCCGTGCATACTCTGCATTGACAGCATGCACTCATCACTCTTTTTTCACTAATGGTTTGGTTGGTTTGTTTCTGGATAATGACTGGATGATTACTGGGTAATACGATCAGCGCGTTGGTCGTTTTTGTCACAACATCTGTATTTTGTGCAAGTGTCCCGGTCATTGGTCCACCGCATAAAATGACATAGGAATCTATTGAAGCACCACCGGCTAATTGAATCAGTGCTTCAAATGAAGTTCCGATTGGAACACGAAATGTAGCAGGTGTGTGTACTTCACCTGTTACGGTTATGTATTTATGCGTTACCGGTTGTTGCCGGAATACAGCATTATACACGTTTAACACGGTTTCAACATTGTAGACAATGCAACCTTCAGAAATTGGAATGCTGCCGGGGGCAACTACTCTGCCTGTCGTTTCGTAAATGGTAACAACTTCGTCGCCGGCAGGGTAAATTTCAGGTAAAATACCTATTTTTATATTTGGAAAGGCGGGAAGCTGCGCTTCTATTGCGGCAACAGTTGAACGATAGGATTTTTTGATTGCAACAATACACTGCTTTGCACCGATTGTTTTTGCAATAAGATTCAGACCGCTCAGGATTTCAAAAGTATAGGTCTTTAAAACCTGGCGATGTACTTTAAGCAAAGGTTCGCATTCTGCACAGTTGAGCAAAATTGTGTCAGCGTTCGGGTTGAGTTTGGCATATGCCGGGAACCCCGCGCCGCCTGCGCCGGATATTCCGTTGTTTTTCATAATTTCAGCAAGTTCTTCAATTGTCATAACGAAATAAAGCCATCCTTTCTCTAACTTTTTAAATCACCAAATTATAATTGAGGTTTTTCGTCCACGATACCTACAATCGCTGCATCAACAGGTGCTGTGTCCATGTTACAACCGATTCTTGCAGCACTTCCAAGTGCGACAAGTACAATTTCTCCGATGCCGGCACCCACATTATCTACGGCAATGATTTTTTCTGCCTGCTTACTCATTTCTTTTAGTGGTTCAACAATCATAAATTTACTGCCCACCAAATTCTCATTTTTTCGTGTGGAAACAACGCTTCCAATTACTTTGCCTATCAGCATTGCTTAGCCATCCTTTCTGTGGTTTAGACGGGAAACCGCAATGGAAAATGCGGTTTCCCGTATTTTAGTATGTATTATTTCAAAGAAGGCAAAATTTTCTCCACATCGCCATGAGGACGGGGAATAACATGTGTTGCAATGATTTCACCCAGTTTTTGTGCGGATGCGTTGCCTGCTTCAACAGCAGCTTTAACAGCACCAACATCACCGCGAACCATAACACTTACCAATCCGGATCCGATTTTCTCCGTACCGATCAGCTGTACGTTTGCGGCTTTTAACATTGCGTCTGCTGCTTCAATTGCAGCAACCAAACCTCTTGTTTCTACCATACCTAATGCTTCTAATGCCATTTTCTTTTCCTCCTTAATATTTTTAACTTCTTGTTTTGCTTCCTGGATTGCTTCAGCAATTTGTGTTGTTTTTCTTGGAGTAGCCATTTAAAACACCTACCTATTAAAATTTCGGCAAAATCTTTTCTACATCTGCGTGTGGTCTTGGAATTACATGTACGGCAATGAGTTCGCCAAGACGCTGTGCAGAGTTCGCGCCGGCTTCTGTTGCTGCTTTAACAGCGCCAACATCGCCGCGAACCATAACGCTTACCAAACCGGATCCGATTTTCTCTGTGCCGATGAGGACAACTTCTGCGGCTTTAACCATTGCGTCCGCCGCTTCAATTGCTGCGGTTAAACCTCTTGTTTCAATCATACCTAATGCTTCTAATGCCATTTTTCATTCCTCCGTTATTCATTTATTATTGCAATTTTCAAACCTTCCATTTTCAGGTTTGTAATATGTGCTTCATTGATTTGTTCAAGCGGGAATTTGTGGGTTATCAGTTTTTCTAATGGAAGTCCGATGCCCTTTGCCCGTTTTAAAAAGTCAAAAGTCGTGGCGTAATCCCTAAGGGTATATACCCAGGAGCCAACCGTTGTGATTTCTTTCGCGCAGATATCAAAATGCGGATTGATGGTTGCGTCTCCGCCGTTGATAAAGAAGCCAAGTTCACAAAGCCCGCCGCCATTGCGAATAAATTTATAAATATTGCTGTGTGCCACAGGGGAGCCCGTGCACTGGAATGCAAAGTCTGCCAATTTTCCGCCAAAAGCGTCTTGGACAGCGTTTGCCAAAGAAGACTGATCACTGTAGTTTTTAAAATTCACGGTTGCATTTGCGCCCATTTCTTTGGCAAAATCAAGACGTTTGTCTTCACCGTCGATGGCAACGATATTTTCAATACCCATTGTGCGCAGCACCGCAATGCAGATCAAACCGATGGGACCGCAGCCTTGCACAGCAACGCGGCTGTTAAAGCGAAGAATATTGGTTGTTTTTGCACGTTCAACAGCATGTACTAAAACGGCGCATGGTTCGATTAAAATTCTTAAATCCAACGATAAATCGCTTACATTAAATATTGTAGAACCTTTGCGTACGACCAAATAATCAGCAAACCATCCGTTGAGGTGCACATCGTCGTCGGGAAGCAAACCATAAACATCTGCACCGCCGACATTTTGTTTGTTCAGGTCAAACATGGTAATATCAGGATTGTCTTTAAAAATCATACAGGTGACAACTTTGTCGCCGATATTTAAGGGATTTCCTGCACTGTCCTTGGTGACATTTTTACCCATTTTTACAATTTCGCCTGTTCCCTCATGTCCTAATACCAGCGGAATTAAGCCAAAAGGATCTCTTTTGAATTCATGTGCGTCTGTTCCACAGATTCCGCAACCTTCCACTTTAACCAAAATGTCATCATCCCCAATTTCAGGGATTGGATATTCTTTGATTTCATAATGTTCCAGCTTGGTAAGCATAGCCGCGCGGCTGGTTTTCGGAATATCCCGGGATGTTTTGGAAGCAGCAGGAGCGCCATCTATCTGAGACAGAACTTGTTTGACAATTTCTTGAATTTTGTCTGCGTTCATATCCATAGTCATTCTCCTGTCTAATATTTTTTGTATGCCGATTACCGGCACATAAATTTTTTTGTTTTTTTCTTCCGATGTTAGATTCCTTGCAATAAAAAATTGCGGTTTTTGTACGGATACGCCGTTTATTTTCGCTAAGGCAACTGAAAATGTGCATGGCTTATCCGCAAATGAAAACAATTGCTGCTGTTCTTTTTCGGAGAGCAGGTAGCCGCCCCTTTCAATTAGGTCAAAGGATAGAAGTTCCGGTGTTTGTGTTTGTATAATCTGAAGGCCATCCGGAACCTGAAACGAGTTTATCATAAGGCAAACTCCTTGTCAAAGAACGCTTTGCCATATGCTGCAAGCGCGGTATCCTGTTCTTCTGTTCCGCCGCTTACACCTAAGCCGCCAATCATCTTTCCGTTAGAAACCAGCACTTCACCACCGCCAAAAACAACAATCTGTCCGTTGTTCGTATGCTGAATGCCGTAAAGCGGCTTTTCGGGCTGCGACAAGGATTGCAGTTCCTTTGTTGACATCTTGAGTGCAACAGCGGTATACGCTTTGTTTAAAGCGATATCATAGCTTGCAATATAAGCATTATCCATGGCATGCACCAAAATAGGACGTGCGCCTTCATTTGAAACAGCAATCACCGCGTTAACGCCCATTTGGGATGCTTTCTGCTGCACAGCACCGGCAATTTTTTCGGCAAGAGAAAGGGTCATTTTTATGCAGGAAACAGATTGTATAACTTCTGCGACAATGGATGATAAGTCTTGTTCGCGCATAAGAGTCTCCTTTCTTTAAGTATGTAAATAATTTGAATTATTTTCCTAATTGTTTTAAAACCTGTTTTGTAATTTCAGCAACTAAATCTGCATCTGCACCAGAATTTTGCGCAGTATTACCGCATGCGCCGCAAGAATGACAGCTTGCTTTTCCAGCTTTTGCATTGAGACATAAATCAGCCGGATGCTTGCCGGAAAGACCAAATTGTCTTCTGATTTCATAAAGACGCATAACCTGGCTTTCAGACAATTCTTTCGGACCGCCTAATTGCTTGGATTTGAATAAAAGTTCTGCGTAAAATTCAAGAGATTCCATTTTAAAATAAGCGTTTAAGAGAGAATCAGAATAGGAAAGAGCACCATGGTTTTCCAGAAGTACTGCGTCATAGTGCTGCAAATATTTTTCTACAGCATCTGGAATTTCGTTTGTAGAAGGGGTGCCGTATTCTGCAATCGGTACGCAGCCGAGCGCAATAACCGCTTCCGGCATAATCGGTTGTGTGAGCGGAATACCTGCAATCGCAAAGCTTGTAGCATA
>CALXJH010000127.1 GCA_944388555.1 uncultured Clostridia bacterium | reverse complement strand
AAATAGTACAAGCTTGCACAATTTTGACTTAATAAAAATAACCATCAACCGTAAAAAAGTAAGTGTTTTGCAAAAAAACGCAAGATTTGAAAATAAAACTTGCAAAAATACTTGACAAAATTCGTTTCATATGCTATATTTATCTTAAATAAAAAAACTTTTGCAGTTTTTTTTAAAAATGCATGCAATTTATGCATGTTATTATGCATTTTCAATGGCGAAAATATATAATACGGAAAAAATCCTGCAAAAAAAGTAATTGCTTCTATATTATTATATTCTTGTGAACACTCCATATGCTCAACGGGGTAGATGAAAAAATGTGAGCAGAAAGGCAATGATGTGTAATGTTAAAGAGAGAAGGAGAAATTCGTATTCCTGCCGGCTGTGCTATTTCCGGTTTTATTTCTAAATCCGGAAAAAGAATTTCCGGCGACCGTATCGTGCATTCCATGTATTCCATGCATGATCGTTCTAACGGCTTGGGCGCCGGGTTTGCCGGTTATGGCATTTATCCGGAGTATAAAGATTTATTTGCTTTCCATTTGTTTTACGAAAATCAAGATGCGCGGGAAGATACCGAAAAGTTTTTAAATCATCATTTTGATATGGTCAATCTTTCCCGTATTCCGATCCGTAAAAACAAAAATATTACAGATGAACCGCTGATTTGGCGTTATTTCCTGAATCCTTTGCCTACCAAGCTTGCAGAAAGTCAGCTGGACGAAAAAGAGTTTGTTTCCCGCTGCGTTTTGAAAATCAATACACAGATTAAAGGTGCATATGTGTGTTCCAGCGGCAAAAATATGGGTGTATTTAAAGCGGTTGGCTTTCCGGAGGATGTAGGCGATTTTTATCGCCTGGAGGAGTATGCCGGATATATGTGGACCGCGCACGGCAGATATCCTACCAATACCCCTGGATGGTGGGGCGGCGCGCATCCGTTTGCACTTTTAGACAATACCATTGTACATAACGGGGAAATTTCCTCCTATGACGCAAACCGACGTTTTGTTGAAATGTTTGGTTATAAGTGTACGCTGCTGACAGATACAGAGGTAATTACCTATATAATAGATTTCCTTACCAGAAAAAAAGGATTATCCTTAAAAGATACGGCGGCTATTATTGCACCTCCTTTCTGGGATGTGATTGATCGTATGCCTGAAAAGGAAAAGCAAAAGTACTATACACTGCGCAATACTTTTGCCAGCCTTTTAATTACCGGACCTTTTTCCATTATTTTGGGATTTGACGGCGGTCTGATGGCTTTAAATGACCGTCTAAAACTCCGCTCCATGGTGGTAGGCGAAAAGGACGACATGGTATATATCGCAAGTGAAGAATGTGCCATCCGCTCCATTGCGCCAGATTTAGATAAAGTTTGGTCCCCGAAAGGCGGAGAGCCGGTTATTGTTACTTTGGATAAGAAACTGTAACAGAAAGGAAGTTTTGTAAAATGCCTATCAATTATATTCAACCTGTTTATGATGTGGTTCGAGATAAAGATAAATGTATTAAGTGCCGGGTCTGCGAAAGACAGTGCGCCAATGAAGTGCACAAATTTGACGCCGAGCTGAATGTGATGCGTGCGGACAATGCTAAGTGTGTAAACTGTCATCGGTGCGTATGTCTGTGCCCGACCGGCGCGCTTAAAATTGTAAAGTCTCCGCACACTTTTAAAGAAAATTATAATTATACACCGGACGTTATTACCGAAATCTATCGGCAAGCGGAATCCGGCGGAGTGCTGCTGTCCAGCATGGGCAACCCGAAACCTTATCCTGTATACTGGGATAAAATGCTGATTAACGCGTCGCAGGTAACCAATCCGTCTATTGACCCGCTCCGTGAACCCATGGAAACCAAAGTGTTTTTGGGGAAAAAGCCGGAAATAGAATTCGATGAAAAAGGAAATATGATTACTAAGCAAACACCGGGGCTTGTATTGGATACACCTATTTTATTTTCTGCAATGTCTTATGGCTCCATCAGCAAGAATGCACATGAATCGCTTGCCAGAGCTGCTACAAACTTACATACTTATTATAATACAGGTGAAGGCGGTTTAAATAAAGATTTCTACAAATATGGTAAAAACACCATTGTGCAAGTTGCTTCCGGTCGTTTTGGTGTACACCAGGATTATTTAGAGGCGGGCGCGGCAATTGAAATTAAAATGGGACAGGGCGCAAAGCCCGGTATCGGCGGACATTTGCCCGGACAAAAAATCTTGGAAGATGTTTCTAAAACCCGTATGATTCCGATGGGGACGGATGCAATATCTCCGGCGCCGCATCATGACATTTATTCCATTGAAGATCTGCGCCAGCTGGTATATTCGCTGAAAGAAGCCACCAATTATAAAAAACCGATTATTGTTAAAATAGCAGCCGTACATAATGTGGCGGCGATTGCCAGCGGTATAGCGAGAAGCGGTGCCGATATTATTGCCATTGACGGATTCCGCGGCGGTACGGGTGCGGCACCTACACGTATTCGGGATAATGTGGGTATTCCGATCGAGCTTGCGCTTGCATCGGTAGACCAGCGGCTGAGAGAAGAAGGTATGGAACGCCACTTTCACCCTGTC
>CALXJH010000126.1 GCA_944388555.1 uncultured Clostridia bacterium | reverse complement strand
GAGCGCACACAGGATGAAGAAAAGCGTTTGCAGGAGATAAAGGAAAAGCAGAAGCTCAAAAATAATGCGATTTCCATCCTGCGGGGCATTTCCATCCGTATGCCGCTGCTGATTTACGGCGCTGATAATCCCATTGACGAGAATATCACCATGGAAAAGTTGGTGGACATCGTGGATGATTCCTCCTGGGATGAATTTATGCCCACCGGCGTCACCAAAGAGATGTGCAAGAACTTTATCAAATACTATGACTCGGAAATTTTTGTGGCTGCCGGCCGCCGGATCCGCACTACGGTTCTCAGCACCGATGCGCTTTCCCCTACGGAGCGGGTCAAGAAAATTGCGCAATTGTTCTCCTGCTTCAAAAACCCCGACAAGGAAACCGTTCTGACCCCGTGGCGGGTGGTGAATATGCATATGAGCGACTGCCTGGGCGGCTATGACTTCTACGACGAAGCCCACGACCAGGTAGTGGACGAACCCCGCTTTGTGGATCGGGGTAAGGTGACAGCCGATACCTTTGCGAACGCCGACGCCCGCATACTGGAGATCAACTCCAAAACGGGCTTGTACCCGCTGTATGTGACGTACAGCATTTTCCGCAGTCGGTGCGCCGCTTGGCCAGAAGAAGATCTGGACGATGTAAAATTACAGCAACTTTGGGATGCAGCCGTGCGAGAAAATGTCTTTGTGATTTGCAAAACGCCTATGGCCAAGCAGATCACCCGGCGCACGCTGGCTGGATATCGGGATATTCCGGTGAATGCTCATTATTTTGATGACCTGATCAATATGATGAAAAACAAACCCCGGCAATTTGTTGACCGGGTACTGAAGTCCAATTATTGGAAACAGGAAGGGGTGAAAACCATGAAATTTGATGCCGTGGTCGGCAATCCGCCATATCAATCGATAACGAATGGCGGCTCTGACTCTGGAAGAGCTGCGCGGCAGGCGGCTCCTATCTTCAACTACTTTGTGGAACAGGCAAAGATGTTAGAGCCAAGATACGTTTCTATGATTATTCCAGCTCGCTGGTATAACGGCGGTATTGGTTTGAATGCTTTTAGAACTGATA
Organism: uncultured Clostridia bacterium; assembly: GCA_944388555.1. Lineage (GTDB taxonomy): Bacteria > Bacillota > Clostridia > RGIG6154 > RGIG6154 > RGIG6154. The sequence continues at coordinate 3,246 of CALXJH010000126.1, read as the reverse complement.
TGCTGAACGACAAGCGCTTAACCAAACTTGTTGATTTTGCAAACTCTAAAGATTGCTTTACAACGGTTGATATTGGTGGAGGCTTGTGCTATTTCCTATGGGAAAGAGATCATGAAGATGAATGCCTTGTTATTAACATGAACGCAGGCAAACAGAATGAACTCAAGCGTTCTCTGAACCAGTATGGAAATTTGTTCATACGATCCAATAAGGCAATTTCAATCATTGAGAAAATCAGAGCAAAATCCGATTCCTATGTAGATGAAATGGTTTCTGCGATTGACACATTTGGCATCCCCTCAAAAGTGCGAGGACATGAGGAGTATACGGAAGGCGACATTTTGCTTGTTCATAGTGATGGAGCCAATAGTTCCAAAACAAGTTATATTTCCAGAGATGTTGTCACCAAGAATGCTCATTTGATTGACAAATATAAGGTCCGCATATCTATTTTGGTTCCCCAGAATGGCGAGGCAGGCGTAAAGCCTGAAAAGGGCTATCGCTCAATGTCTACTCCTCATATTGTTTATCCCGGGCAAGTAGATTCGTTCTCTTATCTAAACATTGGCTTTTTTGACACTGAAACAGAGGCCGAAAATTTCAGAAAATATATGATGTGTAAGTTGCCGCGCTTTATGATGCGGACAACTTATTCCTCTGCACACATTTCACAGAGTAATTTTGTTTTTGTTCCTAAAATGGATTTTACTCGTTCTTGGAGTGACCCGGAACTTTACGAGTATTTTAGTTTTTCAGACGAGGAAATGAACTTAGTTGAATCCACAATGCGTCCGATGGCGGAGTGATGTTAATTTTAGATTATTCTGTATTAAGATGGAGGACATCTTATGGATATTAAACCTTATGACAAAACCATTCGAGATTTATTAGGGTCCAAACGACAGTTTATAATTCCGAGATTTCAGAGAGAATACTCTTGGGATAAGAAAAACTATCAAGAATTCTTAGAAGATATAGTCGGAAATCTTGTCATTAAAGAAGGAAAAATCTCCTCCACTCAATATTTTTTGGGTACAATGTTGTTTATTGGAAATTTTACTGAAGGAACCGAACAAGAGATCCAGGTGGTCGATGGGCAACAACGTTTGACAACAATAACCATTTTGTTTTCGGCTTTATCCGATAGATTCGCGGAGTTAGGTCAGGCAACGCTGAGTCGTCAACTTTTTTCGTATATTATGACCGAAGATGACGACGGGAATGAAGTGCGTATTCTCAAGAGTAAAACAAGTTATCCGTTCTTTTCCTATTTTATTCAGGATAAGGATAAGGCCTTAAATCCGGAGGCTACCACAGAAGAAGAACATTGCATAAAGGTAACGTACGAGTATTTCCGTGCGCAGTTAACTGAAACGAAATTAAAAGCCATGTTGAAAAGAAAGCATGGCAGTGAGATTGTGGAGGCACTTTCAGAAGTGGATATTTTAAAAGCACTTAGAGATCAAGTGCTAAATTCTACGTTTGTTTCGATTTCCACAACTGATCGTGATCAAGCAAACAAAATCTTTGAGATATTAAATGCCAAGGGCAAACGTTTGGCGCACATTGACCTAATAAAAAATAAGATCTTTGAGGTCTTAAATAAGGTAGAACCTGCCGACTTTGCCGAAGAAACTTGGAAGAATATTAAAGAAACTCTTAGCTCCGGTAAAGAAAGCGTTGGATTGGCAACTTTCTATCAGCACTTCTGGTCGTCTAAGTATAAGAAAGTGTATTCGAATAAATTGTACGAGGCATTCGCCACTATCAAAAAGAGCGAGGCAGCATATACCGAATTTCTTAACGATTTATATAAAAACGCAAAAGTCTATATGCAGATTGTCAACCCTAAACGTGAAGATTATGACAATAGAAAAGAGTATTTTGGAGTTGTACAGAGTTTAAACTGCATAAATAACTATTTTAATGTTGTGCAAGTACGTATCGCCTTGTTAGCGTTATTTGACGCAAAACAGCGTGGGATTATTGACCTCACAATGTTAAAATCAACGCTTTCTTACTTAGAAAACTTTCACTTTGCTTATAATGCCATTTTAGCGAATAGAACAAATCGACTTGAAAAGATATATTCTTCTTTTGCTATTGCCTTTAGGAAGGCGCAAACAAAAGCAGTTGCCCAAGATATAATTCAAAATAAGCTTATTACTCCGTTGGATGAGTTGTTTCCTACATTTGAAACATTTAGTGCAAAATTTGCTGCACTCACCTTCACCAAAAAAGATAAAGTCTCTAATGTAAAGACAAAATATGCCATCAACAAACTAAACAACTTCTACTCAAATACAGAAGTTTTTGCGGATGACGGTAGTATCGAGCATATAATATCGGAAAGAGAGGGCGGGGATGCGCTAAACATTGGAAATTTAATCCTATTAGAAGGTAACCTTAACGATGAAGCTGGGTATAAAGACTATTCCAATAAATGTGTTATATATGCAAAGTCAAATTATGTGTGGGTAAAAAACTTTATTATTCAGCATGAACAATGGGATTCCTCAATGATAGCACAACGTGCAATAGAACTTTCTAAAGTATATTACGGTAAAATTTTAAAAAAGGAACTTCCAACTATCTCGGAAATCTAATGAGAATAGGAGGTGCAATAGGCCTGCTACAAAATAAGCATTTGAGAAATTTGCTCTAATATAATTATATTGTGATATTATTAGGGCTTTTATATGACTTTCTTATGAAAAAATTATCGCTTTATTATGACTATATTATGTGGAATCGAGGACAAAACCACTCCGAACTGTAAGTAGCAGTGCCGCACCATATGGCGGATCGTAACGCACCACATTAGGTTTTTATTTTGCCCAACTCTTACTGTATAGGCGGACGAAAACAGAAGAAAAAGGAGAATGACGAAAAAGAGGGCGAACGGGGTCAACCGTTTCGCCCTCTTCTCGTCCCTTGTATTGCTGCCACATATCGGTAGGCTGTCGGACGGCTTACACAAGTGAGCCGCGCCAACTCCGTCATATTGATTTCGTCCGCTTGGAGCTTTGTATAGTATCGGAAAAAGCTGTCCGGAATGATAAGGTACAATGAGTTTCGCAAATTGAAAAGTAGATAGAAAGAGACATGGTTTGCAGCCTTCTGGTAGAATGAAGTCGCGACACACCATTCTGAAAGGAGACAGCAAACCATGTCCGAGAAGATTGTACAGCTAAACGAGGAAGTAATCAAGGGGCAGCTCAAGGAACTTGTGCGCGGAAGCGTAGA